>JAQYGS010000060.1 GCA_028722515.1 Clostridia bacterium
TCAGGTAGAAAAAATTGTGATTCCAAAGGAAATTTAAGTTGACGATTAATCAGAATTTAATTATACTTAAATAAAAAAACAAAGAAAGGGGAACAAGCAGATAATGGCTGTTCGTTATAATGAAGAAAGAAAAATCTTTCGTCTTGACACAGACAAAAGTACATATTTGATGGGGCTTACCCCGGAAGGCTATCTGGGCCATATTTATTATGGAGACAGGCTCTTTAAACGTGTGGATAATTATATGCTTAGAATGGAGGAAGCACCCTTCACTCCTTCTGTGAATAAAAGAGAGAAATCTGCCTTTCTTGACAGCTTTCCTATGGAATACCCTACAGGCGGCATAGGAGACTTTAGAGAGAGCTGTCTGAATGTACGAAATGAAGCCGGGCAGATGGGGTGTGAGATTCATTATGTTACCCATGAAATATATAAAGGGAAAAAGCCTCTGAAAGGACTTCCTGCGTCTTTTGGAACAGATGATGAGGTGGAAACTCTTGATATAACATGTGAAGATCCTGTTCTGGGACTTCAGGTGATCTTAAGTTATTCCGTTTTTGAAAAGGAAAACGTGATCACAAGAAGTGTAAGACTTCATAACACAGGTTCACAGCATCTGAAGATAGAGAAGGTTTACAGTGCCTGTCTTGATATGGACAATGAGGATTTTGAAATGCTGACCCTTCAGGGAGCTTGGGCAAGAGAACGCCATATCCAGCAGGGAAAAATAAGATATGGCAAGCAGATGGTTTCCTCTGTAAGGGGAGAATCCAGTCATCAGCAGCAACCTTTCTTTGCACTGATAACTCCTGGAACCAGCCAGCAGCAGGGAAAGGTTTATGGAATGCACTTCGTATATTCCGGGAATTTTATCGGGCAGGCAGAACTAAGCCAGTTTGATTCTGTCCGTGCAGTTATGGGAATCAATCAGGAGGAATTCTGCTGGAATCTGAAAGAAGATCAGGAATTCCAGGCTCCGGAGGTTGTAATGGTATATTCCTCAGAAGGCCTTGGACAGATGACCCGAAGCTATCATGATTTTTACAGAAATCATATGATCAGAAGTAAATATAACCATAAAAAGAGACCGATCCTGATCAATAACTGGGAAGCAACTTATTTTGATTTTGATACGGAAAAACTGCTGGATATTGCCAGAGAAGCCAAGGCATGCGGAATTGAGATGCTTGTTATGGATGACGGCTGGTTTGGCGTAAGAAATAATGATGACTGTTCACTTGGGGACTGGAAAGTAAATACGGATAAAATCACAGGCGGACTGAAGCATCTGGTTGATGAGGTGAATAAGATCGGTCTGGATTTTGGCATCTGGTTTGAGCCGGAAATGGTTTCTCCTGATTCTGAACTCTACAGGAATCACCCGGAATGGGCGATTCAGATTCAGGGAAGAGAGGCAGCTCAGAGCAGACAGCAGTATGTACTTGATCTTTCCAGACGGGATGTGCTGGATTATGTATATGAAAGCGTAGCTTCCATTCTTCGCAGCGCCAACATTGTCTATGTGAAGTGGGATATGAACCGTTGTCTTTGTGATCTTGGAAGTGCATATCTTGAAAAAGAACAGCAGCAGGAATTATTCCACAGATATGTCCTTGGAGTGTATGAACTTCAGGAAAGACTGGTAACAGAATTCCCGGATCTTCTTCTGGAAAACTGTTCCTCAGGAGGTGCTCGTTTCGATCCGGGTATGCTTTATTACAGCCCTCAGATCTGGTGCTCCGATGATACGGACGCCATAGAGCGCCTGAGCATCCAGGAGGGAACAGCCCTTGTTTATCCTTTGTCCACTATGGGTGCACATGTAAGCGACTGCCCAAATCACAGCGTGGGCCGTGTGACTCCTTTTGAGACAAGAGGACACGTGGCACTGACAGGAACTTTTGGCTATGAACTGGATATCACAAAGATCCCACAGGAGGATAGAAAAATGATCCCGGATCAGACCAGAATGTATCATAAATATCATGAACTGATTCGAGAGGGAGATTATTACAGAATAGCATCCTACAGTGAGAATCACCTGTATGACTGCTGGGCAGCAGCATCCAAAGATAAAAAGGAAGTTCTTGTAACTTATGTGCAGGTGCTTGGACGTCCCAATGTGCACAGCAGGAGACTGTTTCTTCAGGGCTTTGATCCTGAAGGAGTTTATCTGCTGGAAGGAACGCAGGAGAAATATACAGGAGAGATGCTGATGAAGTGCGGCTTTTTGATAAGAGATTTTACAGGAGATTTCAAGAGCAGACTTTATCATTTTATGAAAGCAGAATGATCAGACAGGTACGAAAGCATGCAATCAGAAAGGAAATGTTAAGTAATGGGGAAAGTAAGAATGGCAGATATTGCAGAGAAAGTAGGAGTCAGCATTGTTACAGTTCATAATGCTCTTACAGGGCAGAAGGGCGTAAGTGACGAAATGCGTTCCAGAATCCGCAAGACTGCTGAAGAGCTTGGCTATCATCAGATGTCGGCAGCTGCCAAGAGAGAAAGAAACAGAGGCGGCTTAAGGAACATTGGTGTGATCATTTCCGAAAAGTATCTGGCTTCTTATACAACCTTTTACTGGAAAATGTATCAGGAACTTGCCATGATTGCCACAGATAAAGGCTGTATGGCTGCCGTGGAGATTCTTAAGAAAGAGATGGAAGAAGAACTGATCCTTCCAAGAATTCAGGAAGAACACACAGTAGATGCACTTGTGATCATGGGAGAGATCAGCAGGGATTATATTCATCATATGAAAGAAAATACAGACATACCGGTAATTTTTCTTGATTTTTATGATAAGGAACTGGCAGCTGATGCAGTCATTGCGGATAATTTTTACGGAATGTATATAATGACAGAGTATCTGTACAAAAAAGGTTTTACCAAAATGGCATATGTAGGTTCCATTAATTCAACCAGCAGTATTATGGACCGGTACTGTGGTTTCAGAAAGGCACAGCTGGAGCACAGCGATACTCTTCCTGAGGAATGGCTGATCGAAGACAGGGACAAAAGAGGGCAAATGTTCATTACCCTTCCTTCTCATCTGCCGGAAGCATTTGTATGTAACTGTGACCTGGCAGCTGGTATGCTCATTCTGGAACTGGAGAAAAAAGGCATCAGAGTTCCTGAGGATATTTCAGTTGTTGGTTTTGACAATTATCTTTATCCTGGTTTCCCGGATAAAAAGATTACCACTTATGAGGTAAACATGAACGGTATGGCAAAAGCGGCACTGGATAAAGCTATGAAACAGATCAGAAATCCTGGATCCGGCAAGGGATTGAGCGTTATATCCGGAAAAATTGTGGAGAAAGAAAGCGTCCGCAAATGATGGCAGACTAAAATTTAATTTTACCATTTTTTAAGTAAAAATTACTTGAAATTTAATCCTCGTATATTATAATTGTAATTAAATAAAAACCCATAAATAATAGGAGGACAGTTATGAGTGAAGTGAGAACCCGATTATAGGCAGAAATCCTGTAAAGGAAGTTGCCAGAATCTTCAACAGTGCGGTAATTCCCTATGAAGATGCTTTTATTGGGGTGTTCAGGGGAGAACAGACCAATGGTATCCCATATATTTATCTGGGCAGAAGCAAAGATGCCATTCATTGGGATTTCGATGAGAATAAGATCCGTTTCGTAGATGAAACAGGTAAGGAATTTATGCCTGTATATGCTTACGATCCCCGCCTGGTCAAAGTTGAAGATACTTATTATATCATCTGGTGTCAGGATTTCTACGGAGCAGCCATTGGTATGGCAAAGACTACAGATGTTAAATACCGCTGCCAGAACTTCCTTCTCACACCGGAAGAATGGTATGAAGAGAGAGGTTTCGTCCCGAATGTAACTTTCCCATGTGCCACCATTCATGACTCAGAAACAGGCAGAATCGCCATTTATTATGGTGCAGCGGATACCTATGTGGGACTTGCCTTTACCACAGTAGAAGGTATTGTGGATTATATTAAGAAAAACAGTGTGATCAGACCAAGTGACACCGAGATTGGCAGGAGATAATGGAAGGAGGAAACTAAAGAAATGTTTGTAAGTGAAATCAAAGATCATCTGACGGACAAACTGATTCCCTTCTGGGAAAACCTTAAGGATGAAGAGAACGGCGGCTACTACGGTTATATGGACTATGACCTGAATGTTGTAAAGGACTATGATAAGGGCTGCATTTTAAACAGCAGGATCCTGTGGTTCTTTTCCAATGCCTATATGACTCTGGGGCAGGAAGAACTGAAAGAATACGCTGAGTATGCTTATCATTTTCTCAGGGATAAATGTCTTGACAGGGAATATGGCGGAGTATACTGGTCCGTAACTTTTGACGGGAAACCGGCAGATACTACCAAGCATACATATAATCAGGCCTTTGCCATTTATGCACTGTCCTCTTATTATGATGCGACGAAAGATGAAGAAGCACTTAATATTGCAAAGAGCCTTCAGAATGTGATCGAAGAAAGATGTATGGATGAATACGGTTATCTGGAAGCTTTTAACAGGAAATTTGAACCGGAAGAGAATGACAAGCTGTCGGAGAACGGCGTGATCGCGGAGAAAACTATGAACACACTTCTTCATGTTTTTGAGGCATACACAGAGTTTTATCGAGTGACCCAAGATCAGAGAACAGGTGACAGACTCCGCTTTATGATGGATATTTTTGTCGAAAAAGTTTACAACAAAGAGCTGGGCAGACAGGAAGTTTTCTTTGACAGGACCTGGAATTCTATTCTTGATCTGTATTCTTATGGGCATGATATTGAGACATCCTGGCTGATGGACAGAGGCGCCCAGATTCTTGGAGATGAGGAATATATTGCAAAGATTTCCCCCATCACAGCAGAGATCGCAGAGAATATTTACCAGCGGGCATACAGAGATCATTCCCTTCTGAATGAATGTGAAAAGGGAGTGGACAATACCCGCAGGATCTGGTGGGTACAGGCCGAGACAGTAGTAGGATTTTTTAATGCTTATCAGAAGAATCCGGATGAAAAGAAGTTCCTTCAGGCGGCAGAGGATGTCTGGGATTATATTAAAACCTACATGGTAGATAAAAGAGAAGGCTCCGAGTGGTTCTGGTATGTAGATGCCGACCATCAGCCGGCTTCAGAGCCTATTGTGGAACCGTGGAAATGTCCGTATCATAATGGACGTATGTGTATGGAAGTCATCAGGAGGATGAAAGATGCTGAATAAACAGTATTATATTGAGAAAGCAAAAGTAGACAAGCTTATTGCCAGAAAGAATCAGAAAACCGATTTTTACAACGGTATTTATGACCGTTACGAATACCCGGTGCTTACTAGAGAATTTGCACCGGTTGAATGGAGATATGATCTGAATCCAAAAACAAATCCCAATTTCCAGGAACGTCTTGGAATTAATGCAGTTATGAATTCCGGCGCTATTGAACTGGATGGTAAATTTTATCTGGTAGTCCGTGTAGAGGGAAATGACCGTAAATCCTTCTTCGCAGTTGCAGAGAGTGATACAGGTATTGACGGATTCCATTTCTGGGATTATCCTGTTCAGCTTCCTGATACATGTCCGGAAGAAACAAATGTGTATGATATGCGTCTCACCAAACATGAGGACGGATGGATTTATGGCGTATTCTGTTCAGAAAGCAAGGATACCACATCTTCTGATCTGTCTGCGGCAGTTGCCCAGGCAGGAATCGTAAGAACCAAGGATCTGAAGACATGGGAGCGCCTTGACAATCTGAAAACTCTTCACTCTCCTCAGCAGAGAAATGTTGTGCTTCATCCGGAATTTGTAGATGGAAAATATGCTTTCTATACACGTCCCATGGATGGTTTCATTGAAACAGGAAGTGGCGGTGGAATCGGGTTCGGACTCTGCGATGATATTGAACATGCGGTGATCGATGAAGAGAAAATAATCAGCCCCAGAATCTATCATACTCTGACAGAAGCCAAAAACGGAGCAGGTGCAGTTCCTATCAAAGGAAAGAAATGCTGGATCAACATTGCCCATGGTGTGCGTAACACAGCAGCCGGACTTCGCTATGTCCTTTATGTATTTGGAACAGACCTGAATGATCCATCCAAAGTAATTGCAGAGCCTTCCGGAGTTTTCCTTGTACCTCTTGGAAACGAAAGAGTTGGAGATGTTTCCAACGTTGTTTTCACTAACGGAGCTATTGCAAGAGAAAACGGAGATGTTTATATTTACTATGCATCCTGTGATACAAGAATGCATGTGGCTACCACTACTATTGACAAGCTGGAAGATTATCTGTTTAATACTCCAAAGGATCCTCATCGTTCTCCCGACTGTGTGAAACAGCGCTGTGACCTGATTATGAATAACACTTATCAGCGCTGGTGTGAGGATGAATATTTTGATGAAAATACCAGGGCAGAATTAAAGGCTATTGCAGGCGATGAAAAAGAAATCAGGGAACGTTTCTATAAAGATCTTGAATTCGGAACCGGTGGTTTAAGAGGAATTCTGGGAGCAGGCACTAACCGTATGAACATTTATACAGTAAGAAAGGCAACCCAGGGCCTTGCCAACTTTATCATTAAAGAGCATGCTAAGGAAAAGGGAGTAGCCATTGCATTTGACTCCAGACATATGTCACCGGAATTTGCCAAAGAGACAGCTCTGTGCATGGCTGCCAATGGAATCAAGGCTTATATTTTCCCGTCACTTCGTCCGACTCCAATGCTTTCCTTTGCCTTAAGAGAGCTTGGATGTACTGCAGGAGTTGTGGTCACAGCCAGTCATAATCCGCCTCAGTATAACGGATATAAAGTTTACTGGAAGGACGGGGCTCAGGTTACTGCACCAAAAGATAAGCAGATCATCACTGAAGTGCAGGCAATTACTGACTTTTCACAGGTAAAGACAATTTCTGAAGAGGAAGCCAGGGCAGCAGGTCTTTATGAAGTGATCGGCAGTGAGATCGATGATAAATATATGGAAGCACTGAAGAAGCTGGTTCTTCGTCCGGAAGCCATCAAAGAGCAGGCGGATAAGATGAAAATCGTATACACACCTCTTCATGGAACAGGCAATATACCGGTAAGAAGAGTACTGAAGGAACTGGGCTTCAACAATGTTTATGTGGTTAAGGAACAGGAACTTCCTGACGGGGACTTCCCTACTGTAAGTTATCCGAATCCGGAGGATAAAAATGCCTTTACTCTTGCCCTGAAACTGGCTAAGGAAGTTGATGCAGATGTGGTTCTTGCAACGGATCCTGATGCTGACAGACTTGGCATTTATGCTAAGAATGAGAAAACAGGAGAGTATGAGAGCTTTACAGGAAATATGTCCGGCATGCTGATCCTTGAATATCTTCTTTCTCAGAGAAAAGAACTGGGTAAGCTTCCGGAAAACGGTGCAGTTGTTACTACTATCGTGTCCGGAAAAATGGCAAGAGCCATTGCAAAAGAATATAATGTGACTCTGATCGAAACACTGACAGGATTTAAGTATATTGGCGAGCAGATTAAATTCTTTGAGCAGAATCATGATCATGAATTCCTTTTCGGATATGAGGAAAGCTATGGCTGTCTGGAAGGAACCCATGCAAGGGACAAAGATGCAGTTGTGGCTGTTATGGCATTGTGTGAAGCTGCAGCTTACTACAAATCAAAAGGTATTACTCTCTGTGAACAGATGGAAAATCTGTATAAGAAATATGGTTACTATAAAGAAAGTCTGTTCTTCCAGACCTTCCAGGGCGTAGAAGGCAAGGCAAAAATTGACGGCCTGATGGATGCATTGCGTAATCAGCCGCCAAAACAGGTAGGGACTTTCAAAGTTCTGGCATTGGAGGACTATAAGAAAGGAATCCGCACCGACATAGCCACAGGAGAGACATCTCGCCTGACTCTTCCGGAATCAAATGTACTGTATTTCGAACTGGAAGACGGTGCATGGTTCTGTGTAAGACCTTCCGGTACAGAGCCAAAGATCAAATATTATGCAGGGGTAAAGGGCACCGATGAAAAGGATGCAGCTGCAAAACTGGATGAACTTTCAAAAGCTGTCGTTGAACTGTAAATAATAAAGAAGGTGCTTAAAAATGGCAATTTTAAAATTAAAACCAAGCTGTAAGGATTATCTCTGGGGCGGTACAAGATTAAAAACAGAGTTTGGCAAAGAATATGATAAAGAGCCCTTGGCAGAATCATGGGAACTTTCATGCCATCCTGATGGCCCAAGCTATATTGTGAATGGAGAGTTTGCAGGAAAAACTCTCCAGGAATATATTGATGCCAATGGCAAGACAGAAGTGACAGGTACACACTGCAAGGATTTTGAAATGTTTCCTGTCCTGATCAAATTTATTGATGCCAGGAAGGATCTCTCCATCCAGGTTCATCCTGATGATTCCTTTGCACTGGAAAACGAAGGACAGTATGGAAAAACAGAAATGTGGTATGTGGTTGATGCACAGGAAGGTGCCAGCCTGTTCTATGGATTCTCCAGAGAAGTTTCTGAAAAGGAATTTAAGGAGCGTATCCGTAATCATACATTGCCTGAAGTCCTGAATAAAGTTATGATCCATAAAGGGGATGTTCTCTTTATTGATCCGGGAACGATCCATGCGATCGGGGCAGGAAGCCTGATTGCTGAGATTCAGCAGAATTCTAATGTTACCTATCGTGTCTATGATTATGGACGTAAGGGACCGGATGGAAAGGAAAGACAGCTTCATGTGGACAAAGCTCTTAAGGTTACTTCCCGTCGTCCGGCTGCAAAGGACAGAGATTTTGGCTGCCATGTGGCGTCCTGTAAATATTTTACAGTAGATAAGATTGTGCTTGATGGCTTCAGAAGAAAGAAAATCAGCGGAGAAGCAGATGAGACTTCTTTTGTCAGCGTGCTTGTCTTAAACGGAAGTGGAAAGGTCAGCTGCAATGGAGAAACTGTGGAAGTGAAGAAAGGTGACAGTATTTTTATTACCGCAGGTTCCGGCGAATATGAGCTGGAAGGTACATTTGAAGCATTAATGACCACGGTCTGAGACACATA
>JAQYGS010000061.1 GCA_028722515.1 Clostridia bacterium
TACAGTGCTGAAAATTCTCCAGAAATACATTGAAGATCTTCGGAGGGAAGCCAGGGAGACACATAATGAAATAGACCTTGTCCACAGTGGCTTTCTGATTCAGAGATTTTATTGCTTACAGAATTGTGATCTCTATGCCAAGATGTCATCTGGAGAAAGAAGAGGACAGGGAGGAAGAAGAACTGAAGTACCTGTACAGGATTGCCAATGAGCTTCCGGCTTTTCTCGAAGAACGGGGATTTACGGCGGAACCTGCAAATGGAGTGAAACAGAGTACGTCACCTCTTCTGAAAGAGGAAGTGAAACCATATTACAGAGACTATATCTGTAAAGTAAGTGAATATGTTTTCTGCGGTAAATAACAGCCTGATCAATGATGGATGCGGCCTATACCGGGGCAGGCTGATCCTGCCCTATGAACATCTTTCAAGATTTCAGAATGATCTTATAGATTGATTTTTTAAATTCCGCTGTTTCGGATAGCTTCAATGACTTCTTTTATTTTTTCAGGAGGAAGTACAAGAGCAAACCTTACATAGCCTTCCCCATGGGGACCGAAGCTTGCTCCAGGAGTAACGATCACGCCGGCTTTTTCCAGAAGTTCCATGCAGAAAGCCATGCTGTCCGTGCGTCCTCCCGGAATTTTGGCCCACACGAACATGGTACCTTTTCCATTGGGAAGATCCCAGCCAATGCTTCGCAGACCGTTACACAGTGCATCACGGCGCTGTTCATACATTTTGCACTGCTCCTTTACACTGTCAAGAGAACCTTCCAATGCAGCAATAGCAGCCTTCTGGATAGGGAGAAACATTCCGAAATCAATCTGGCTTCTCAGTTTGCGCAAGGCGGCGATGACATCAGGACGTCCCACAAGGAAACTGATCCTTGCTCCTGTTACGTTAAAGGATTTGGACAGGCTGAAAAATTCCACGCCTACATCTTTTGCTCCCGGAACAGAAAGGAAACTTCCGCCATAAGCTCCGTCAAAGATAATGTCACTGTAGGCGTTGTCGTGAATGATAAGAATATCGTATTTTCTGGCAAACCCAACAATTTCTTCATATAATCCGGGAACTGCAATACTGCCTACCGGGTTGGAAGGAAGAGATACCACCATATATTTGGCTTTTTTTGCAATATCTTCAGGAATTCCTTTTACATAAGGCAAAAAGTCATGTTCTGCCACCAGTGGGTAATAATAAGGTACAGCACCTGCCATAAGGCTTCCGGCTGCAAAAACAGGATAGCAGGGATCCGGCAGCAGGACCAGGTCTCCCGGATCACAGAGAGCCATACCAAGATGCCCCATACCTTCCTGGCTTCCATATACGGACATAACCATATCCGGAGTAATAGATACCTGGAAACGTTTTTCATAATATCTGCAGACTGCCTCCAGAAGCTCAGGCAGGTCACGGAGACTGTATTTCCAGCTGTCATTGTCCTTCGCGGCTTCAATTAAAGCGTTCTTTATGTGTTCGGGCGTGGTGAAATCCGGAGTTCCGATACTCATATTGTATATTTTCATTCCTTTTTTCTCCAGCTCAATCCTCTTTTCGTTCAAAGCAGAGAAAATCTCATCTCCAAACAGATCCAGTCTTTTTGAAAATTCCATAATTATAATCCTTCTTTCGTTTAATCCTGTACTTCTTTTACTCCTTCAAGAGAAGGAGAAGCCATTAAAGAATAATTGGTGTAATAAACCACAAATCCAGGCTTGGCACCGGCAGGCTTTTTCACATGTTTTTTCTGAATATAGTCGATCTCTACCTTGGGCGCTGTCCTGCCTTTAGAGTAGTATGCGGCCAGCTGTCCGGCAATTTCAAAGATGTGATCAGGAATCTGGCCGTCTTTTGATCTGACCACAACGTGGGAGCCGGCCATTTTCTTTGCATGGAACCACCAGTCATTTCCCGTGGCAAATTTGAACGTCAGCTCATCGTTCTGAAAATTGTTTTTCCCCACATAAATGTCAAATCCATCGGGGGTAACATAGTGGAAGGGTCTGGATTTCGTCTGTGCTTTACGTCCTTTTTTGCCGGAATAGTGTTTCTTGATGTAACCGTATTCAGTCAGTTCTTCCTTGATCTGTGAAAGATCATTTTCCTCCAAAGCAATATCCAGAGCGTTGGAAATGGATTCCAGATGCTCGATCTCACTGCTGGTGTCTGCAATTTGAACAGTTAAAGCTTCCTGTGTACGTTTAAGTTTATTGTATTTGTCAAAATACCGTTTGGAATTTTGAGCCGGAGTCAAGGTAGGATCAAGAGGAATGGTGATTTCCTCATTAGTGTAATAATTTAATGCCTGAAAGGATTTGCACCCTTCTTCAAGATTGTAGCCGTAAGTGTTGATAAGCTCTCCATAAACCTTGTATTTATCTTTTTTTTCTGTATCTTTCATCTGTTTTTCCTGAAGGAAGAGCTTCTTACGGTTACGTTCCAGAGCAGTCTGAACGATTTTCCTAAGATCAGAAGATTTCTGATGAATCCGCGTCAGGGTGTTTCTGGAAGCATAATAGGTTTCAAGCATGGTGGAAACACTGTCAAACTTCTCAGAATGGTATTCAGGACCAAACTGCTGGAAAGGGAATACTCCAAATTCCACAGGTTCATCGCCCCGGTAAATAATGTTTGGTGTAAAATCTCCTTCTCTGATCTGATCCATCAGGCGGCAGAACGTATGGTAAAGATGGATTTCGGCAGAAGAAGTCAGGGCCCTGGTAGAATCACTTCCATCTATGGAAGCTCTGAAACAGATCTCCTCTGCAACTACAGGACTGATTCCCGTCAGGGAAGAGTAAACTGCTTTGGAGATATTGCAGGGTTTGGAAAATACAGTACGGATAAAATCTTCTTCTGATACTGTGAGAGGATCCAGCTTGTCCTGGGTATGAGGCAGGAAGTACTCTCTGCCGGGAAGCACCTCGCGGACAGAACTCATATGAGAAGATACATGTTTAATACTGTCAAGGATCATGTTTTTATCATCACAGAAAATTATATTGCTGTGCTTTCCCATCAGTTCCATGATCAGGACTTTTTTACATGGATCTCCCAGTTCATTTAAATGTTCAAGCTCGATTCGTACCGCACGCTCCAGTCCCGGCTGGCTGATACCGGAAATTCTGGCACTTCCGATATATTTGCGCAGAACCATACAGAAGTTGGGAGCAGTCATAGGACCGGGCTTATTTTTTTCAGTAAAATAAATTAATGGAAGAGAAGCACTGGCACTCATAAGGAGCCTGTATTGTCCGTTTCCTCCTCTGCAGGTGATCAGCAGTTCATCTGCTTCCGGCTGGGAAATTCTGTTTACCTTCCCCCCGTCAAGATTTTTATGTAATTCCTGAACCATCGCAGAGATGGTTATTCCGTCAAAAGCCATAATATACTCTCCTTATCTGAAACTTTTCAGGATAATGCATCCAGCAGATTATATCACAGATTATATAAGGGGGACAATATTTTTCATATAAGATGTGTAATCTTCCTTCAATTATGAAAAAATGTTTGACTAGGGTTTTCTAATGAACTATAATAAATCTGTATGTATAAAAAATGACATGCAAAGATGACAAAACATCAGACAGAAAGAGAAGCTATTATGATAAAAAGCATGACTGGTTTCGGCCGCGCAGAGGTCGTAACTGAAGAGAGAAAAATAACGGTTGAATTAAAATCCGTAAATCACAGATATCTTGATCTCAGTATAAAAATGCCCAGGAAATTAAGCTTTCTTGAAGGTGCTGTACGTAATCTGCTGAAGACCTATATCCAGAGGGGTAAGGTAGATGTGTATATTACTTATGAGGATTACACTTTAAGCAGCGGGGCATTGAAATATAACAGGGAGCTTGCTGCAGAGTACCTTACTTATCTCAGACAGATGCAGCAGGATTTCGGGCTTGATTATGATATTAAAGTAAGTACACTTTCCAGATATCCGGATGTATTTTCGATGGAAGATCAGGCTCTGGATGAGGAAGAGCTCTGGAATTATCTTGAGCCTCCTTTGAGAGAGGCTTGTGAGAAATTTGTCAGCACCCGTATTCAGGAAGGAAGAAATCTTGAGAGAGATCTTCTTGAGAAGCTTGATGGGCTGGATGAGAAAGTTACTCTTGTGGAAAAACGTTCTCCGGAAGTGGTGAATGCATACAGGACCAAGCTGGAAGCAAAGGTCTCTGAACTTCTTGAGGACACTCAGATTGACGATAACAGGATCGCAGCTGAGGTTGTGCTGTTTTCCGATAAGATCTGTAACGATGAGGAAACTGTAAGACTGCACAGCCACATTAAGAATATGAAGAAGATCATAAGTGAGAAGGATGGAGTGGGACGTAAGCTTGATTTTATGGCTCAGGAGATGAACCGGGAGGCCAACACCATTTTATCCAAATCCAGTGACCTGGAGATTTCCAATATTGCCATTGATCTTAAGACTGAGATCGAGAAGATCAGGGAGCAGGTTCAGAATGTAGAATAGAAGGATGAAGGATTGTGGCCAGGTTAATTAATATAGGGTTTGGGAATGTAGTGAATTCGCAGAAGATCGTAGCGGTGGTAAGCCCTGATGCTGCACCGGTGAAACGTATGGTGCAGAATGTAAAGGGGACCAGGCTATTGATCGATGCGACCCAGGGAAGGAAGACCAAGGCAGTGATCATCACTTCAGATGATTACCTGGTCCTCAGCGCACTTCAGCCCGAAACCATTGCCCGCAGATTTGCGGAAATATATGATTATGAAGATAAGGGAGATGTCCATGAGTAAGGGAATTTTAGTTGTGGTATCTGGATTCTCAGGCGCAGGGAAAGGTACTGTCATTCACCGGCTGCTTGAGAAATATGATGAGTATGCCCTGTCTGTTTCAGTAACTACAAGGCAGCCCCGTCCGGGTGAACAGGAAGGAAGAGAATATTTTTTCCGAACCAGGGAAGAATTTGAAAAACTGATCCGGGAGGATGCACTGATCGAGTATGCACAGTATGTAGACAACTACTATGGTACTCCCCGCTCTTATGTGGAGGAACATCTTCATGCGGGCAGAAATGTGATCCTGGAGATTGAAATCCAGGGAGCAATGAAAATTAAGAAAAAAATACCGGAAGCACTGCTTATATTTGTGACACCTCCTTCTGTGGAAGAACTGGAGAAACGTTTAACAGGGAGAGGCACAGAGACACCTGAGGTCATTGCAGGCAGACTGGAAAGAGCAGGAGAAGAGGCCAAGGGTATGGAACAGTATGATTATATACTGGTTAATGATGAAGTTGAAGACTGTGTGGACAGTCTGCATGAGATCATTGCAAGTGAACATAAAAGGGTCTCCAGAAACAGGGATTTTATTTCTGAAATTCAGAGACAGGCCCGTATATTAAAAAAGGATTGAACATTGAAAGGAGAATTGATATATGATACATCCGTCTTATACAGAATTAATTGAAGCAATCAATGCAAACAGTGAGGATGACGATACCACCATGTCTGTAAACAGCCGTTATTCTCTGGTGCTGGCAACCAGCAAACGTGCCCGCCAGATCATAGCCGGCTCAGAACCCCTTGTGGACAATGCCCAGGGGAAGAAACCCCTGTCTATTGCAATTGATGAACTATATCAGGGAAAAGTAAAGATACTGTCGCCGGATGAAACAAATGAGGAGCCTGAGGGAGCTTCTGTTTCCGCAGAGGAATCTCAGCTTTCTGATATTCAGGATGCAGAAGCTGCTGAAGATAATCCGGAGAATACTGAAGAAGCATAAAAGCAGGGGACTTTATGAAATTATTATTTATATCACTGGGCTGTGACAAAAATCTTGTAGATTCCGAAGAAATGCTTGGTATTCTTACAGAACATGGTTTTGAGATCACAGATGATGAAACACAGGCAGATGTGATTGTGATCAATACCTGTTGTTTTATTAATGATGCCAAGGAAGAGAGTGTCAATACGATTCTTGAGATGGCTCAGTACAGAAAAGAGGGATCCTGTAAGGCTCTGATTGTCACAGGATGTATGGCACAGCGTTATAAGAATGAGATCATTGAGGAAATTCCGGAAGTAGATGCGATTCTTGGAACCACATCTTATGAGGAAATCTTTAAGGCAGTTGAGGAAGCTGTCAGAGGAAATCATTTCCGGGAATTTCGGGATATTGATTATCTTCCTGAGAGAACAGGAAAAAGGGTGCTTACCACAGGAGGACATTTCGGTTATCTGAAGATTGCGGAAGGATGTGATAAACACTGTACGTATTGCATCATTCCCAGACTTCGGGGCAGATACAGAAGTGTACCAATGGAGAGACTCATTGCTCAGGCACAGGATATGGCACAGCAGGGTGTGAGGGAACTGATTCTTGTTGCACAGGAAACTACCATCTATGGTACAGACATTTATGGAAAGAAATCTTTGCATATTCTTCTGAAAGAGCTTTGTAAGATCAGTGGGATCCGCTGGATCAGAATTCTTTACTGTTACCCTGAAGAAATATATGAGGAACTGATTCAGACGATCAGGGAAGAAAAGAAAATATGTCATTATCTTGATATTCCCATTCAGCATTGCAGTGACAGAATATTGAAGAGAATGGGAAGAAGGACCACCAGGGCAGAACTGATAAAGATCATAGGAAGACTGAGGGAAGTAATTCCGGACATTGTTCTGCGTACAACTCTCATTTCAGGTTTTCCCGGAGAGACACAGGAAGACCATGAGGAGCTGATGGAATTTGTTGATGAAATGGAATTTGACAGGCTTGGAGTTTTCACCTATTCTGCTGAGGAAGATACCCCGGCTGCTTTAATGGATGACCAGATTCCGGAGGAAATTAAAGAGGAAAGAAGAAATCAGATCATGGAACTCCAGCAGGAAATTTCTTATGATAAAGGTTCCGACAGAATCGGGCAGGAAATGCTGGTCATGATAGAAGGCAAGGTGGCTGATGAAAATGCATATATTGGCAGAACATATGCGGATGCCCCCAAAGTTGACGGCTATATTTTTGTACAGACCGGAGAACTTCTTATGACAGGCGACTTTGTAAAGGTACATGTGACCGGTGCACTGGAATATGATTTGATTGGAGATGTGACAGATGAATACACCGAATAAACTAACTGTAGCAAGAATGATACTGGTTCCTTTTCTTGTTCTGTTTATGCTCACAGGATGGGGGGACGCTGCAAATAAATATATTTGTCTTGTAATATTTGTGACTGCCAGCGTGACTGACTGGTTTGACGGCCAGATTGCCCGGAAGTATAATCTGGTTACAAATTTTGGAAAATTTATGGATCCTCTGGCTGACAAACTTCTTGTATGTTCTGCTTTGATCTGTTTCATAGAACTGGAAAAGCTCCCGGCATGGGTCGTGATCATTATTATTGCAAGAGAATTTATCATCAGCGGATTTCGACTTATTGCAGCTGAGAACGGAATTGTGATCGCTGCAAATTACTGGGGGAAATTTAAAACAGTTTCTCAGATGATTATGATCATACTTTTAATTATTGATCTTGGAGGCTTCTTTGATATAATTGAGCAGATTTTTATCTGGCTGTCAGTTGCTTTGACTGTTATTTCTCTGATTACTTATATCTGGCAGAATAAGAATGTACTGTCTATGCAGAATTGATCATATTGGTCTTTAGGACCAGAAAGGAAGGAAATACCAATGATCGCGGAACTGATATCAGTGGGTACTGAAATTTTACTTGGAAATATTGTTAATACCAACAGTGCATATCTGGCTGAAAAATGTGCGCTGCTTGGTCTTTCTGTTTATTATCAGACTGTAGTAGGTGATAATGAGGAACGGATGGAAGAAGTGATAAACACTGCACTGAACCGTTCAGACGTTGTGATCCTTACAGGAGGACTGGGACCTACACAGGATGATCTGACCAAGGAGACCGTTTCACGTGTTATGGGATTTCCTCTTATTGAAGATGCTCATACGAAGGAAATGATCCTTCAGTATATGGAACAGTATAAGAACAATAACTCAAAACGTCGTATTACTGATAATAATTTCAAGCAGGCTCTTGTGCCCCAGGGTGCATTGATCCTTGATAATCATAATGGCACGGCTCCAGGTCTGATCATGGAAAAGAATGGAAAAACCGCTATCCTTCTTCCAGGTCCACCCAATGAAATGAAGCCTATGTTTGAGGAAGAGGTCTTTCCTTACCTCAGGAAAAAACAGCCGGAAACCATATATTCTCAGATGGTGAAAATATGCGGAATCGGTGAAAGCCAGGTAGCAGAAGATATTCAGGATCTTATTGAAAACCAGGATAATCCGACTATTGCTCCTTATGCCAAAACGGGGGAAGTTCATTTACGCATTACTGCCAGAGCGGAGAATGAAAAGGAATGTAAGAAACTGATCAAGCCTGTTGTCAGAGAACTGAAATCCCGTTTTGGAAAAAATATTTTTGCTACAGATGAGGACAAGAGTCTTGAAGAAGCAGTTGTGGATATGCTTAAAGATCAGAAATTGTCTCTTTCTCTGGCTGAATCCTGTACAGGCGGCGCCATTGCTGCCAGGATCGTAAATGTTCCAGGCGCATCCCAGGTGTTTGCCAGAGGATATGTAACTTATACCAATCGTGCCAAAAGGAAATGTCTGGGTGTAAAGAAAACAACTCTTAAGATGGAGGGAGCTGTTTCTTCCAAATGTGCCAAGGAAATGGCAAAGGGAGGATGTCTTATCTCCGGTACAGATATCTGCCTGTCAGTGACAGGTCTTGCAGGACCGGGAGGAGGAACAGATAAGACTCCTGTTGGTACTGTTTTTATGGGATGTTATTATAACAATAAAACAGTTGTCCGTGAGTTTCATTTCTCCGGAAACAGGAATAAAATAAGAGAGCAGGCTGTTGCACATGCACTGGCATTTCTGCGTGACTGTATGCTTGAAGGCATTGAAAAAAAAGATTGAAAAAAGGAGCTGCCTCACCTGTAATATTTTAATTGCAAGTGAGGCAGCCTTTTTCAACGTATCATTTTCATCAGGCTGATTACTTTGTCAAGCCTTTGTACTTCTTCCGGGGATTTTCCCATTTTGATCACTTCTATAATTGTGGATATTTCCTGTGGACTGAATTTCAGTCCTCCCTTTTTTCCCTGGGCTGCAGCGCCCATAAGAAACGGAAGCAGGTCACTGGCACTTTTGGTGCTTCCCTGTTGAGCAAGCTTCTGCAGCATATCAAGCTTATTCTGATCTATGCCTTCTAGTTTTGGGTTATCTCTCCAGTCTTCACTCATTGGGGTTCTCCTTTCTGTCTTCCGGTTGATTCATCAGCTGAATCATCTGGAACATAGCCATTATATTTACTATTTTGTCCAGTTGTTCTCTGCTTTGTCCATAGCAGAAATTTCGTATATTGTTGATGATCTCCATTGGCTCCTGAGCCTGAAGGCTCATTGCGCTCATTTCAGGATCAAATCTTTTGTTCCCGAATAATG
The DNA here is from genome assembly GCA_028722515.1 of Clostridia bacterium. Lineage (GTDB taxonomy): Bacteria > Bacillota > Clostridia > Lachnospirales > Lachnospiraceae > Blautia_A. The sequence continues at coordinate 9,475 of JAQYGS010000061.1, forward strand.
ATATGGTATTCATAAGCTCTACAGATTTTTCGTAAATAGAGAGAATCTGCTGTCCTTTGGGAGGAAGATAAGGGATGGCTGCCTTTATCATCTGACCGTAATCAGAACCTACCATCTGATCCAGAACAGTCTGAGAAATATATTCTTCATTCATAATCTATTCCCTTTTTAAAATATGTTTTTTATTATCAGAATATGACAGGCGAGGATGTCCTGACATATTATAAACTATAGAATTAAAAAAAGGAGACAGAAAATGAATGAAAAAAAAGAAAGATTAGTGATAGATGGCAATGCATTTTATGAAATAGATATTGAATGTGAAAAGAAGAAAAAAAGACAGCAGCAGGAAGAGAAAGTCAGAAAGAATAATCAGAAAAGGCAGAGGGGTTAACCTCTGCCCGAGAATGGATGTATATCAGGTCAGATATCAGCAGCCGCATCCACAGCCATTTCCGTTACCGCACAGAAGCAGTAATACAATAATGATCCAGCAGCTGTCCATACCGCATCCGCCTGAGCATCCCCATCCGTTTCCGTTGCCGCACAGGCACAGAAGGATGATGATCCAAAGAATACTGCAGCAGGAATTATTTCCTAAACCTGTAAAGCCACATCCGTTGTTACATCCACAATTGTTTCTTTCTTCACCGCATCCACAATTTGTAGCAGCTAAATCACTCATGTTAAATCCTCCAGAATTTCTTTACACTCTATCATATGTTATAAGAGAAAATGTGTTACTTTATTAAGTTGACAGAAAAAAAAGATTCATGTATAATATATTTAACAATTATGTAAAAAATGTGAAATCAATGTCTGAGGGAAAAGGATGTGTATTATGAAGAAAAACAGGGTAAGATCAATATTATTTTTGGTCCTTTCTTTGATCTTTGTTTTGACAGTGGGATGTTTGACTGTATCAGCTGAAACGAAGACAGGGTTTGTTACGGAAAATGGAAAAACATATTACATAAATAAAGACGGCTCCAGACAGAAAGGCTGGCTGAAGCTGAATGGAAAGAAATACTATTTTAATAAAAAGACAGGGGTACAGCTGAAAGGCTGGGCAAAGGATTCATCAGGTAAAGTCATTCGGTATTTCACAAAAGGATCCGGATGTATGGTTACCGGATATCTTACAGATTCCAAAGGACACATCAGATATTTTGAACCGGATACGGGACTTCTTACAAGAGGCTTTAGAACTGATAAAAACGGAAAGAAGCAGTATTTTACCAGCGGTTCCGGTGTGATGGCACAGGGATGGATGGAGAACAGCAAAGGTGAGAAACGCTATTTTGAAAAAAAGACAGGCTATATGCTGACAGGCTGGCAGACTCTGTCCAAAAAGAAATATTATTTTCAATCTTCCGGCATCATGGTGTGTAATCAGACTCTCACCATTGATGGAGAAACATGGAAATTTGATAAAAACGGTGTGGCATCTGCCGTAAAAAAAGAAGACGAAGTACAGGAAGTAAAAGTATATGATTCTCATAACAACCGTTATTATACCTTGAAGGAAGAATACCTTACCCATCCTGGAATCGCGGATGGAAGTATATCGGATATGGAGCTTCTCGCAGCCGTATGTGATGCAGAAGCCGGTGATCAGGGACTTGTGGGTATGGAGGCAGCTGCATTGACTGTACTGAACCGTTCTATAGATAAAAGCGGCTGTTTTCCTTCCGAACTGCGTTACATCATATATGAGACAGGGCAGTTTGCCGTGGTCAGTGATGGGGCACTCTTAAAACGCCTGAAGGGAACGTTTGAAGAACCTGTACTTGCACGCAAGGCAGTCCAGGAGGCTGTGAACATATTTAATGCCTATAGGACAAACGGAACAAAGAGAGTTTTGAAAGGATTTAAAACAAAGGATTTTGATTATAAATTTTTTATGACGGAACCGGCTTTTAAGGCACAGAATCTTAATTTTAAAGAACTTAAATACGAGAAATATATAGACCATGTTTTCTTTACAGAATGGATCAGCGGTTAGCTTTTAGGGCAAAATATTATGAAAAATTCTTGACAAATAAAAATCCTGTTTGTATACTTTCAGATATATGATAAAAAGGCACAGATGGGAAAGAGTAACATAAGGGAAGCAGACAGAGAGCAGCCGGCTGGTGAGAGGCGCCTGAGAAACTTATGCGAATACATCCCGGAGCTCCGCACCGAAATTCATAGATCGTTTTCAGATATGGACAGTAGGCTGCGGCGGTATGGCATCCGTTAAAGTGCTTAAGTAATGTTTCATTACTTATTGAGGCAGGAAATGCGAGTTTTCTGCGAATTTAGGTGGTAACACGGGACCCGGTTCTCGTCCTAAAGGGACAGGAACCGGGCTTTTATCATTTATTCAGGAGGAAGAAATCTATGACAGTATGGGACGAGCTGAAAGCCCGTGGCCTCATTGCACAGGTAACAGACGAAGAAGAGATCAAAAATATGGTAAATAACGGGAAAGCCACATTTTATATTGGCTTTGATCCTACAGCTGACAGTCTTCATGTAGGACATTTTATGGCACTTTGTCTGATGAAACGTCTGCAGATGGCAGGAAACAAACCTATTGCACTTCTGGGAGGCGGAACGGCTATGATCGGTGACCCGTCCGGCAGAACCGATATGCGTAAAATGATGACAGTTGAGACCATTCAGCATAATATTGAATGTTTCAAGAAACAGATGGCACGGTTTATTGATTTTTCAGATGGAAATGCACTGATGGTAAATAATGCTGACTGGCTGATGAACTTAAACTATGTGGAAGTTCTTCGTGATGTAGGACCTCATTTTTCCGTTAACCGTATGCTTACTCATGAATGTTATAAACAGCGTATGGAAAGGGGACTTACATTCCTTGAATTCAATTATATGATCATGCAGAGTTATGATTTTTATATGCTGTATCAGAAATATGGCTGCACCATGCAGTTTGGCGGGGATGACCAGTGGGCAAATATGCTGGGAGGCACAGAGCTGATCCGCCGTAAGCTGGGTAAGGATGCATACGCCATGACGATCACCCTTCTCCTTAACTCAGAGGGTAAAAAAATGGGCAAGACCCAGTCTGGTGCTGTCTGGCTGGATCCTGACAAGACTTCTCCTTATGATTTCTATCAGTACTGGAGAAATGTAGATGATGCAGATGTAATCAAGTGTATGCGTCTTCTTACTTTCCTGCCTCTGGAGGAAATCGATGAGATGGCGAAATGGGAGGGAAGCCAGTTGAATAAAGCCAAGGAAATTCTGGCTTATGAGCTTACATCCCTGGTTCATGGAAAAGAGGAAGCAGATAAGGCACAGGCAGGAGCAAGAGCGCTTTTTTCAGGTGCCGCTGATACGGCCCATATGCCTACCACAGAACTGACAGAGGATGATTTTACAGATGATGCCATTGACGTGATCACAATGCTTGTTAAGGCAGAACTTGTTCCCACCCGTTCTGAAGGACGCCGTGCCATTGAACAAGGCGGTGTTAGCATTGACGGAGAAAAGGTTACAGACATTAAGCACACCGTTTCCAAAGATGAGATCGGAACGGATGGAATCATATTGAAACGTGGAAAGAAAAAATTCCAGAAAATATGTATAAAATGATCAATTTAACTTCTAGGAGGAAATAAACATGAAGAAATACAGAGTAAATGAGCTTCGTCAGATGTTCCTTGATTTTATGGAGAGTAAGGGACATCTGGTAATGAAAAGTTTTTCCCTGGTTCCTCAGGGCGATAAGAGCCTTCTGCTGATCAATGCAGGTATGGCTCCGTTGAAACCATATTTTACAGGTGCAGAGAAGCCGCCCAGGACACGTGTTACCACATGTCAGAAATGTATCCGTACCGGAGATATTGACAATGTAGGTAAGACTGCACGCCATGGTACATTCTTTGAAATGCTGGGCAATTTTTCCTTTGGAGACTATTTTAAGAGGGAGGCACTGCACTGGTCCTGGGAGTTCCTTACAGAAGTTGTAGGACTTGATCCTGACCGTCTGTATCCTTCCATATATCTGGATGATGAAGAAGCCTTCGAAATCTGGAATAAAGAGATCGGAATTCCTGCCGAGCGTATTTTCCGATTTGGAAAGGAAGATAATTTCTGGGAACATGGCGCAGGTCCATGTGGTCCTTGTTCTGAAATATATTATGACCGTGGTGAGAAATACGGTTGTGGCAAACCGGGATGTACAGTCGGCTGTGACTGTGACCGGTATATGGAAGTGTGGAATGATGTGTTCACACAGTTTGAGAATGACGGAAACGGCAATTATACAGAACTGAAGCAGAAGAATATTGATACAGGTATGGGACTGGAACGTCTTGCTGTTGTTGTCCAGGATGTGGACTCCATCTTTGATGTGGATACGATCTGTTCCCTTCGTAATCTTGTATGTGAGATTGCAGGAAAAGAATATGGTAAAACATACGATGACGATGTATCTATCCGTCTGATCACAGATCATATCCGTTCAGCCACATTTATGATCTCTGACGGAATTATGCCGTCCAATGAAGGAAGAGGTTATGTCCTTCGCCGTCTGATCCGCCGTGCTGCCCGCCATGGACGGCTTTTGGGAATTCAGGGCTGCTTCCTTGCGAAATTAAGTGAAGAAGTTATAAATGGTTCCAAGGCAGGTTATCCGGAACTTGAAGAGAAGAAGGAATTTATCTTCAAGGTACTGACAAATGAAGAGAATCAGTTTAATAAGACCATTGATCAGGGCCTTCGTATTCTTGGAGACCTGGAAGACGAAATGAAGGAAGCAGGACAGAAGACTCTTTCCGGAGAGAATGCATTTAAGCTTTACGACACATATGGATTTCCTCTGGATCTTACCAAGGAGATTCTTGAAGAAAAGGGCTATGACGTAGATGAGGAAGGCTTCCACAAATGTATGGAGGAGCAGAGGGTCAAGGCACGTACAGCCCGTGAAGTTACCAATTATATGGGAGCGGACGCTACTGTTTACGATCAGATCGATGTTAATGTTACCACGGAATTTGTTGGATATGATCATCTGAAATACGACTCAGAGGTAACAGTGATCACCACCGAGACAGAACTTTCCGATTCACTGATGGAAGGCCAGAAGGGTACTATTTTTGTTGAAAAGACACCATTCTATGCAACCATGGGCGGCCAGGTTGGCGATACGGGAGTTATTGAAACTGCCAATGGTAAATTTGTGGTAGAGGACACCATTAAGCTTCGCGGAGGCAAATTCGGTCATGTGGGACATATGGAGTCTGGTATGATCTCCGTAGGAGATAAGGTTTCTCTGACAGTCAATGAATCAGCAAGAAGAGACACAGAGAAAAACCACAGCGCAACACATCTTCTTCAGAAAGCATTGAAGACTGTTCTTGGTTCTCATGTAGAGCAGAAAGGATCTCTTGTTACTCCTGACAGACTTCGCTTTGACTTCGCACATTTCCAGGCAATGACACCGGAAGAAATCAGGAAAACAGAAGAACTTGTAAATAAAGAAATCCAGGCAGATCTAAAGGTAAGGACAGATATTATGGACCTGGAGGAAGCCAAGAAATCAGGTGCAATGGCTCTTTTCGGAGAAAAGTACGACCAGAAGGTGCGTGTGGTATCTATGGGCGATTTTTCTAAAGAACTTTGCGGCGGTACACATGTTGCAAATACAGGTTCCATTATGCTCTTTAAGATCGTATCCGAATCTGGTATTGCCGCAGGTGTGCGCCGTATTGAAGCACTGACCGGAAACGGTGTTCTGGAATATTATAAGAAAGAGGAGCAGCTTCTTCACGAAGCATCAAGAGCACTGAAAGCAAATCCATCTGACCTTATGGATAAGATTGGACATCTTCAGAGCGAAGTGAAAGCTCTTCAGAGTGAGAATGAATCCCTGAAGAGTAAACTTGCACAGGGTGCCCTTGGAAATGTTATGGATAAGGTTACAGAAGTAAAAGGTGTGAAGCTTCTTGCTGCCAGAGTGGAAGGTGTGGATATGAATGGCCTTCGTGATCTTGGTGACCAGCTGAAAGAGAAACTGGGAGAGGGCGTGGTACTTCTTGCAGCAGTAAATGGCGGAAAGGTTAACCTTCTTGCAATGGCCACCGATGGAGCTCAGAAAGCCGGAGCACATGCCGGAAACCTTATTAAAGCAGTGGCAGCCATTGTCGGAGGAGGCGGCGGCGGACGTCCGAATATGGCTCAGGCTGGCGGTAAAAATCCTGAAAAAGTAAATGAAGCAATTGCATCTGCTGCCACAATTCTGGAAGGCCAGCTGAAATAAAAATTTTTGCAAATTTAACCAAAAGTTGTTGACGAACCTTTAGTTTATGATATATAATATCACTTGTGCAAGAAAAATACCCAGACAGTTGTATTTTAGCACAATCTACAACTGGAGGGAGGTTAGGTGTGAGTCTATGTCAAACGTTATCGTAAAAGAGAACGAGACTTTAGATAGCGCTCTTCGCAGATTTAAGAGAAGCTGTGCAAAAGCAGGAATTCAGCAGGAGATCCGCAAGAGAGAGCATTACGAGAAACCAAGCGTTCGTCGTAAAAAGAAATCTGAAGCCGCAAGAAAACGTAAATATAATTAATTGTGCGCGAAAAATCCCTGGCAGTCTGTCAGGGATTTTTAACTTATCTGATATAGAAATATCAGGAATATTGATTTGAGAAATTAAACATATAAACAAGGGGAAGGAAATTATCTTGGAAACAGCAAATAACAGTAGTCTTCATGAAAAGAAAAATATCATATTTCTGATGTTTAAAAAAATTGGAAAACTCATATTTAACAGGATTTTTTATGTAATTCTGGCACTTGTTTTCCAGCTAGCCTGGATTATGCTGATCGTATGGAAAATGGCGGCATACTCACAGTATATTTATCTGGCAATGGATATTATCGGGGTTGTGGTAGTCCTGTGGATCGTAAATAAAGAAATCAATCCGTCGTACAAACTTGCCTGGACTATGTTGATTCTGATCGTTCCTATTTTTGGTCTGGCATTGTACTTTATTTTCGGAAGTTCAAGAATCGCCGCTATTATGCAGGAGCATTTTGAACAGAGGATCGATGAAAGCAGGGAATATCTGAAAGATGACCCGGGGACAGTAGAGAGATTAAAGGAAATGGATCCTTCAGCCGCACTTCAGTCAAAATATATTTCTGATGTTTCAACATTTCCGGTTCATGAAAATACATCTGCAGAGTATTTTCAGGTTGGAGATGATATGTTCCCAGTACTGGTCCGCGAGCTGAAACAGGCGAAAAAATACATTTTTATTGAGTACTTTATCATCAATGACGGTGTGATGTGGAATACAATTCTTGATATTCTGGAGGAAAAAGCTGCAGAAGGCGTGGATGTCAGACTGATCTATGACGGATTCGGCTGCCTTACCACTCTTCCCCATAAATATTACGAAGAACTTCGCAAAAAGGGAATTGCCTGCCAGGTATTTAATCCTTTCAGGCCCATTCTGAATATTATACAGAATAACCGTGACCACCGTAAACTTTGTATTATAGATGGATGGGTGGGCTTTACAGGCGGTATCAACCTTTCAGATGAATATATTAATCAGAAAGAACGTTTTGGCCACTGGAAAGATACAGCTGTTATGCTTAAAGGTGATGCTGTATGGAATATGACAGTAATGTTTTTGCATATGTGGGAGGTTATAAGCCGCTCCAGTGAGAAGGTAGACTATGAGGAGTATTTTCCTCACAGATATCATCCACAGCCATTTACAGGCAATGGATTTGTGCAGCCATTCTGTGATACCCCTCTGGACGATGAGGTGGTGGGAGAAAATGTTTATCTGAATATTATTAATAAAGCCAGGCGATATGTATACATCTGCACTCCATATCTGATCATTGACAATGAGATGATGACTGCCTTATGCCTTGCTGCAAAAAACGGCATTGATGTTCGTATTATGACACCGGGCATACCGGATAAAAAGATTGTATTTCTGCTTACCCAGTCCTATTACAGACAGCTTCTTGAAGCCGGGGTAAAAGTGTATGAATACCAGCCAGGCTTCCTTCATGCCAAATCTTTTGTATGTGATGATGAAATCGGTGTTGTAGGTACCATAAATCTGGATTACAGAAGCCTTTATCTTCATTTTGAGGATGGCGTTTGGATCTGTGGAAATGATGTGATCAGAGATATAAAAGCAGATTTTATGGAAACACTGGATTATTGTAAACCTGTAGACCTGGAATTCTGTGTGAACAGAAATATCATAGTACGTATTATGCAGAATATCCTGCGTGCTTTTGCACCTATGCTTTAAGAAAAGAGAGATTAACAGAAAGAACAGATAAAAAGGCATAAATGGAGACAGATTCATTTATAATAGAATAGAATCAATCTGTCGGAGAGAAGATATGCAAAAAAAGTGGATCTCCTTTATATGTTCATGTATTCTTATCGCTGTTTTTCTGGCAACACCTTTCAAAACATGGGCGCAGACAGCAGATGACACAGGTGCAGTACTGATAGAAGCACCTGAGGGTGTACTGATGGAAGCCCAGACAGGAACAATCATTTTTGAAAAAGAAAAAGATACGAAAAGAAGCCCTGCAAGCATCACAAAGATTATGACTCTGATCCTCATATTTGATGCTCTTGATAAAGGAAATCTTAAAATGGATGATATTGTCACCACCAGTGCATATGCAAAATCCATGGGCGGTTCTCAGGTTTTTCTGGAAGAAGGAGAAACCCAGACTGTGGAGACAATGATCAAATGTATTGTAATCGCATCAGGTAATGATGCCAGTGTGGCAATGGCTGAACACATCTGCGGCAGTGAACAGGAATTTGTAAACCGTATGAATGAAAGGGCGGCAGGATTGGGAATGAAAAATACCCATTTTGTAGATTGCTGCGGCCTGACAGATTCCCAGGATCATTATACTACTGCAGGAGATATTGCCATCATGAGCAGGGAACTGATCACTAAATATCCTAAAATCCTTGAATATTCTTCCATATGGATGGAAAATATTACTCACGTAACTAAAAAAGGATCCAGTGAATTCTGCCTGACAAATACCAATAAACTGATTCGCGGTTATGAAGGATGTGTGGGGCTTAAGACAGGAAGCACCAGTATTGCAAAATATTGTTTGAGTGCTGTGGCACAGAGAAACGGGATTACACTGATTGCAGTTGTTATGGCAGCTCCGGATTATAAGGTAAGATTCAAAGACGCAGCTGCAATGCTGAATTATGGATTCTCCAAATGCAGTTTATACATAGACAGTAAAATGCAGAAACTTCCGGAAATACCGGTAAATAAAGGCAGGGAAAAAACAGTGCCTCTTATCTATGAGAAGCAGTTTCAGTATCTTGACACAAACGGAGAGAAAATATCCGGGGTCCATAAGAAACTTCGAATTCACAGAAATGTGGATGCACCGGTGAAAAAAGGAGAACAGGCAGGAGAAATGATCTATTATACAGACAATAAAGAGCTGGGAAGGGTAAAGATCCTTTATGATAAGACGGTTCCCAAAGCTACATATAAAGACTGTCTTAAACAGGTACTTGATATGCTTTGATATTTTGACAAAACAGTCAGGCAGGAGATATAATGCTTTTATATGATTATCAGGAAGAAAGGTGTTTTTCATGAAAGAAATACGGACAGAAGATGCAGTGGGGCAGGTTTTGTGCCACGATATCACACAGATCATTAAAGATGTAAAAAAAGGAGTTTTGTTTAAAAAAGGACATATTATCAGGGAAGAGGATATTCCTCTTCTTCTATCTGCAGGTAAGGAACACCTTTATGTCTGGGAGAAAAAAGAGGGTATTCTTCATGAAAATGAGGGAGCAGAGATCCTCTATAAAATCTGTGCAGGGGACAGTGATACCATTCATGGAACAGAGATCAAAGAGGGCAAGATCGAGCTGATCGCCAATATAGATGGTGTGCTTAAAATCAGGCGGGATGCTCTTCTTGCAGTAAATTCACTGGGAGAAATGATGATTGCTTCCCGCCATGGAGATTTCCCTGTTAAGAAAGGAGATAAGATTGCAGGCACAAGGATTATCCCTCTTGTAATTGAGAAGGAGAAAATGGATAGAGCACAGGAGGCTGCAGGGAAAGAGCCGATTTTTTCCATTCTTCCATACAGAAAGAAAAAAGTAGGAATCGTTACGACAGGAAGTGAAGTGAAAAAGGGACTGATCCAGGACACTTTTACACCTGTGCTGATCAATAAATTTGCATCATATCCTTCAGAAATACTGGGGCAGACCGAACCGGGAGATGATATGGAACAGATTACGGCAGATATTCTGAAATTCATAGAAGATGGGGCTGATGTTGTTGTATGCAGCGGCGGTATGAGTGTGGATCCGGATGACAGAACACCCGGTGCGATTAAAGCGGCAGGTGTCCGGATCGTTTCCTATGGCGCACCTGTTCTGCCGGGTGCAATGATGCTTGTATCCTATTATGAGAAAGATAACAGGCGGATTCCCGTTCTGGGACTTCCCGGCTGCGTTATGTATGCAAAGAATACAGTCTTTGATCTGATGCTGCCAAGAATTATGGCAGATGATGAAATATATGCCAGCGAGATCGCAGCCTTAGGAGAAGGAGGGCTCTGCCTGGGCTGTGAGACATGTACTTTCCCAAATTGTGGATTCGGCAAAGGATGATAGATTTATGAATAATTTTAAGAGAGTACGCTATGTGTTTCATTCAGATAAGATAAAGGATAAAAGAGGGGTAAGATTTGTATTGCTGGCAGATCTTCACGGAATTGTATATGGACAGGACAACAGACAGATTGTGGAGTATATAGAAGCATGCAGACCAGATGCGGTTCTTCTGGCAGGTGATATGATCGTGACCAGAGACAGTGAAACTCTTCATACTTCGGAGAAACTTTTGAAAAAGCTGGCAGAACATTATCCTGTTTATTATGTTATGGGAAATCATGAGGCAAAAAGTCTGGGCTCCAGTCTTTATGAGACAAATTATCTGGAATATGAACGCAGGCTTACAAAGGCAGGAGTCAGATTTCTTCATAACGAAAAAGAAAGGTTTACAGTCAATAATAATAAGTTTACCATTTATGGCCTTGAAATCCCTTTAATTTATTATAAAAAGCCTTGTTCTCCTTTTCTGACCACAGATAAAATCAAAAGCCTGATCGGAAAACCATCGGGAGACACATATGATATTCTTCTCACCCATAGTCCAAAATATGGAGATTCCTACTTTCAATGGGGAGCAGACCTTATATTATGCGGCCATTATCACGGGGGAGTTATGCGGCTCACAAGGCGGCATGGACTTTTTTCACCTCAGGGAGGATTTTTTCCTCCGTACTGTTGTGGAGATTTTTCAAGAAAGGGCCAGCATATGCTGGTAAGTGCCGGAATGGGAGAACATACCATTCCCATACGGATACACAATCCCAGGGAACTGCTTGTTATAGACATTAAGAAACAGAAAGAGGAAATCTGATGGGTATACCGGTAAAACTGGGGGTATTTGAAGGTCCATTGGATCTTCTTTTGCATCTCATCGAAAAAAATAAAATTGACATTTATGATATTCCGATCGTAGAGATCACAGATCAGTATATGGAATATATTCATGCCATGGAGGAAGAAGATCTGGGAGTGATGAGTGAATTTATGGTCATGGCGGCCACACTTCTTGATATTAAATGCAAGATGCTTCTTCCAAGGGAAGTGAATGAAGAGGGTGAAGAAGAGGACCCAAGGGCAGAACTGGTGGAGAAACTGCTGGAATATAAAATGTATAAATATATGTCCTATGAACTGAGGGACAAAATGGATGAAGCTGCCAATGTTTACTATAAACCCTCTACGATTCCGGAAGAAGTAACACAGTACAGAGAACCGGCAGATCCTGCAGAGCTTCTTGAGGGTATTACTCTTGAGAAATTAAATGCTGTTTATAAGTCTGTGATAAGAAGGCAGGAAGATAAGATTGACCCTATTCGAAGTAAATTTGGAAAAATTGAGAAAGAAGAAGTCAGCCTTTCTGAAAAAATGCTCCAGATAAAAGAATTCGCAGGAACACACAGAAAATTCAGCTTTCGCAGCCTCCTGGAAAAACAGTGCTCCAGGGTACAGGTGATCGTTACCTTTCTTTCTGTGCTGGAACTGATCAAAATGGGCCATATTCATGTGGAACAGGAAAATCTGTTTGATGATATTTCCATTGAAGTAAAAACAGATCCGGATACATGGAAAAATCTGACGGAATTTGCGGAAGAAGAACAGGAAATGAGGATAGATGAGTGAAGATGGAAAAAATTGAGGGTGCTATTGAGGCAATCCTTTTTTCTATGGGGGATTCTGTGGAATTATCCCAGATTGCCAGAGCAATTGGCGTGGATCAGTCCACCACGGAAAAAATTATTCACAATATGATGGACCGATATCAGGAGGAAGACCGGGGAATCCAGATCATAGAGCTGGAAAATTCCTATCAGATGTGTACAAAAAAAGAATATTACCAATATCTTGTCAATATTGCCATACATCCCCAGAAACCGGTTCTTACAGACGTGATTCTGGAAACTCTTTCTATTGTAGCCTATAAACAGCCTGTGACAAAGGCGGAAATTGAGAAAATCCGTGGGGTTAAATGTGATCATGCCATAAATAAGCTCATAGAGTATAATCTGATCAGGGAACTGGGAAGACTGGATGCTCCCGGAAGACCTATTTTATTTGGCACCACAGAGGAGTTTTTAAGATGCTTTGGAGTTCAGGATCTTGATGAGCTTCCTGTGCCGGATCCTGTGCAGATAGAGGATTTTAAGGCAGAAGCAGAAGAAGAGGCTCAGCTGAAACTGGACATTTGAATGACTTTTACATGGAGGATAAGATTATGCCAACTACATATGCACATGATTTATTTGGCAGAAAAGTATACAGGGAATTACCGGATGAAATGAAAAGAGTGATCAGAAAAAACGGCAGCCTGTACAGAATTGGACTTCACGGACCGGATATACTGTTTTATTTTATGGTTTCCAAAAATCCTGTTTCCAGGTTTGGAATAAATATGCATAGAGAAAAAGCAAGAGCTTTTTTTGAACAGGGAGTGAAGCAGGTGCAGAGCACACATGATGAAGAGCTTCTTGCTTATCTTCTTGGATTTGGCTGCCATTATATCCTTGATTCAAGCTGCCATCCATATGTCAATGAGATGGCAAAGAAAAATATAGTTTCACATACAGTTCTTGAGAAAGAATTTGACCGGACACTGATGATAAAGACAGGAAAAGATCCGCTTCATTATTATCCTTCCTGCGCAGTGTTTCCCAGCCGGCATAATGCAGATGTAATTCACAGGGCACTTCCCCTTATAAGCAAAAATAATATTTATATTTCACTTAAAATGATGAAGATGCTTACGAATCTTATGGTATGCGATGATCATGGCAGGAGAAGAAAGTGGATCGGCAGGTTCCTTAAAATAGGTGGTAAATCCACATGCGGGCTTGTGGAACATTTTATGACCGAGTATCCTGCACCGGAGGCAGAAGAACCTGTAAAAGAAATGGAGAAGCTCTTTACCGCAGCTGTGAAAGAGGCAGCATTTTATCTTCAGGAGTTATATGCTTCAGTGAAAAAAGGCCTTCCTTTAAGCAGCAGATGGGACAGGACCTATAATGGATAGGATGACATATTTCGGACATGCCGGCATAAAATTATCTCAAAGGAGAAAAGGCATGTGAGGTGGAATATGAAATTCAGACATATTACCGCTGTCAGCGCCATGGCAGCGGTATTTCTGTTAACACAGACCTGGGTTTTTGCCCGGGAGGATATACCTCAGACAGTAGATATGATTCCTGCGAAGAACAATGAGACTGTACAGGAAATATCTTCTCCTGCACCTGATAATCTGTATTCAATGTCTGCAGTTCTTATGGATGGAGACTCCGGGAGAGTACTGTTTGATAAGGACGGGGATGTTCCCAGGCCTAATGCAAGTACTACCAAAGTGCTCACATGTATTGTTGCACTGGAAAGTGCGCCTGGGGATGATTATGTGCAGATATCAGCCAATGCAGCGGCACAGCCTGATGTTCAGCTGGATCTTAAAGAGGGAGAACAGTATTATCTGGAGGATCTTTTGTATTCGCTTATGCTAAAAAGCCATAATGATACGGCTGTGGCTATTGCGGAACATTGTGGAGGATCTGTGGAAAAATTCGCCAGGATGCTGAACCGTAAAGCAGAGCAGATCGGATGTACAGACACATACTTTATTACTCCAAACGGACTGGATGCCAAAGATCAGGTGGGAATCCACCACACTACAGCAAGAGATCTTGCTCTTATCATGCGATATGCCATAAAAAACAAAACTTTTCTTCATATTGCCCAGACAAGAGATTATACTTTTTCGGATATTTCCGGAAAACGCACTTTTTCCCTTCATAATTCTAACGCCCTGCTGGATATGATGGATGGAGTTCTGGCGGGAAAAACAGGTTATACTGCTCAGGCGGGATACTGCTATGTATGTGCATGGGAGAAAGATGACAGGATATTCATAGTCAGTCTTCTTGGCTGTGGATGGCCAGGACATAAGGGCTATAAGTGGAGTGATACGAAAGCGCTTTTAAAATATGGATCTGATAATTTCCTTTATCAGACCTACTGGCAGGAACCAAAAACTAAAAAAATCCTGGTAGAAAATGGAGTGGAGGATTATTCGGGTAAGAAAGTTTTTCTCAGAGGAAAATGTACCATATCTGAGTCTGATAAAAATAAAAAGATGCTTATAAAGAAAGACGAAAAGGTTAAGATGAAGGTGGAACTTCCAAAAACAGTAAAAGCACCTGTCAGAAAGGGAGACAAACTTGGTAGAATCTCCTATTATCTGGATGGGAAAAGAATTGTTTCCTATCCTGTGTATGCGGAGAAATCAGTGGAAGAGATCAGCTTTAAATGGTATACAAAACGAGTATTTCATGATTTTTTTCATTAATGGAAAACTTGATTTTAAAGCAGAGTCACTTTATAATATATACTACGAAAAAATGAAAAGGAATCATAACAGATGAAACCATTGGATTACAATATTTATTTGATCGGCTTTATGGGCACAGGAAAATCAACTATTGCCAGATATCTGAATACTGTCTACGGTATGGAGACTGTTGAAATGGATCAGATCATTGCCAGAAGAGAGGAAATGAGCATTTCTGATATTTTTAAAGTATACGGAGAAGAGTATTTCCGAGAACTGGAGACAAGCCTTTTAAGTGAAATGCAGACGAAAACGAACATGGTAGTATCATGTGGAGGCGGCACTCCTGTAAGAAGTAAAAATGTGGAACAAATGAAAAAGAATGGAAGAATCGTTCTTCTGACTGCCAGTCCCGAAACGATTCTTGAACGTGTGAAGAACAGTCATGATCGTCCCCTGCTTGAAAATAATAAAACAGTCTCATATATTTCAGGCCTGATGGAACAGCGCCGTGAAATATATGAGGCTGCAGCGGACATAGTGATCTGCACTGATGGCAGAAGTAAAAAGCAGATCTGTGATGAGATCATGGAAAAACTTTTTAATCTATAGACTTTTATGAACAATATCAAGGATCTCTCTAAGTTCTTTTACAGGTATCTGGCCGGGAGCAGATGCCTGGCCGGCTGAGCCAAATGTGACGGCAGAGCCAAAAAATTCTCCTGACAGACGGCTTAAGACCCCGGTACCTGCCATAGACATAGTGATAACCGGACATCTGGCATATTGCTCATTTATTTCAAGTGTGGCTTCCATAAGGGTAAGTACATCCTGCCTGGAACCGGGCATCACTGCAATTTTGACAATGTCAGCGCCAGAATCCTGCATAATATTAAAACGTCTGATAAGTTCCTCTTTAGGAGGTGTTTTCTGGAAATCATGGCTGGAAATAATCACTTTTACCTTGTGGTCATGTGAATGAGAGATGATCTCTTTTGCAGTATTTTCCATAGAAAAGGCCTCTGCATCAATAAGATCTACATAGCCTGATTCTGCTGCTGCAATATTTAAGGCAAGATAATCGGAAGCAGAGATTTCTCTTTCTCCTCCCTCTATGGAAGTACGGAAAGTAAAGAGAAGGGGAAGAGGATTTAATATTCTCTGAAGTTCACAGGCTGTTGCCAACACCTTTTCTATATGAAAAACATCCTTATACCAGTCGGCTCTCCACTCCACAAGATCGGCAGGAAGTGTAGTGATATGCCTGGCTTCCCTAAGGATTTCCTCTCTTGTCCTGCCCACAACAGGAACACATATTTTCGGAATTCCTTCTCCGATTTTTATATTTTTTATCTGAACTGTATTCATTGGTCATACCTCGATATTTTTCTTATTATGATTTTATCATATTCTTTTTTCTTCAATAATGCAACCCTTCCTGACATCTCAGGAGCAATCCGTAAAATTTTCTGCCAATTTTTTAACAAAAAAGGTAAAAAATTATTGAAAAATGCTTTAAAAGAATGTACAATTAAAATTGGCAAATTTTTTGAGTTAACTTTTTAAAAATTCTCATAAAGATGGAGGGCAAACAAGAATGAGTAATGCAACACAAAGCTTGGCAGGCACAAGAATTACTTCTTTGCTTGATGCAAACAGTTTTGTTGAAATTGGTCAGAGCGTAACAGCAAGATCCACAGATTTCAACATGACTGAGAACAAAGCACCATCTGATGGTGTGATCACCGGATATGGTGTAATTGATGACAAACTGGTTTATGTTTACAGCCAGGATGCCTCTGTATTAAATGGTACGGTAGGCGAGATGCATGCCAGAAAGATTACAAGACTTTATGATCTGGCAATGAAAACAGGCGCTCCTGTAATCGGTCTTGTTGACTGTGCCGGAATCAGGCTTCAGGAAGCTACAGATGCTCTGGAGGCATTTGGAGAAATTTATCTGAAACAGACTCTTGCTTCAGGAGTAATTCCGCAGATTACAGCAATTTTTGGTACCTGTGGCGGTGGAATGGCAGTGATTCCTTCTCTTACAGATTTTACATTTATCGAAGAGAAGAAAGGTAAAATGTTTGTAAATACCCCCAATGCCCTGGAAGGAAATCATATTGAAAAATGTGATACTTCATCCGCTAAATTCCAGAGTGAAGAAACAGGTCTGATCGATGGCGTAGGTACAGAAGAAGAAATTCTTGGAAAAATCCGTTCTCTGGTTTCTCTTCTTCCGTCAAACAACCAGGATTCAGACAGTTATACAGAATGCACGGATGACTTAAACCGTATATGTGAAGATATTGAAAACTGCACCGGAGATACTGCAATCGCACTTTCACAGATTGCAGACAACGGAGAGTTTTTTGAGACAAAATCTGATTACGGAAAAGATATGGTAACCGGATTTATCAGATTAAATGGAGCTACTGTAGGAGCAGTTGCCAACAGGAGCGAGATTTATGATGAGGAAGGAAAGAAGACAGAGGAATTTGACGGGACCATTTCTTCACGGGGAGCCAGAAAAGCAGCTGATTTCGTTAAATTCTGTGATGCTTTTGATATTCCTGTACTTACACTTACCAATACCACAGGCCTTAAGGCAACTCTGTGCAATGAGAAGATGATGGCCAAATCACTGGGCGCACTTGCATCTGCTTTTGCTGAGGCTACAGTTCCCAAGGTAAATGTGATCATCGGCAAAGCATATGGAACAGCATACATTGTTATGAACAGCAAGGCTCTTGGAGCAGATATGGTTTATGCATGGGACAGCGCAGAAATAGGAATGATGGATGCTTCCCTTGCTGCAAAAATTATGTATTCAGGTTCTGATTCAACTGTTCTTGGCGAAAAGGCAGCACAGTACAGAGACCTTCAGAACAGTGTGGAATCTGCGGCTGCAAGAGGATATGTTGATACCATTATCAGTCCTGCTGATACAAGAAAATATGTAATCGGTGCGTTTGAAATGCTGTTCACAAAAAGGGAAGATCGTCCGTCCAAGAAACACGGAACAGTTTAAGTGAGGTGGCCCATATGAAGATTTTCAAAAAAATGACTTCTGTCTTTACGGCGTTTCTGTGTGCTCTTGTTATGCTGCTTTGCAGTGCATCAGCAGTGAGTGCAGCCGGCAGCGGCAATGACTCTCTGGAGAAAACCCTGATCACAACAGCAGAGGGGCTTACAGAAACCATTATTCCGCTTGAAGATAGTGATATTGAGAATTATCTGAATTCTGGGGATGATTTTACAGTAAACGCTATGGAATCATGGAGAAATGCCAAAGAGGAACTGGGAGACAAAAAGGAATCTGCAGGGGAAACAACGGCAGTTTTTTCCAGCAATCAATATACAATTACAGTTCCTGTAAAATTTGAAAAGGCAGATGCTAATTTTATTTATGTATTTGATGACAAAGGAACACCTTCTTCCCTGACAGTAGATGTGCAGTATCCTATGAGTGTAACACTGAAACGTGCAGGACTGAATACACTGATGGGGATCGGAATCGTTTTTGTGATGCTTGTCTTTTTAAGCTGTATTATTTCCCTTTTCAGATTTATTCCAAATCCGGAACTTAAGAAAGCTCAGGAAGCAAAAGCAGCAAAAGCAGAACAAGAAGCTCTTGCGGCAACGGTTCAGGTACCTGCTGTGGAAGAAGAGGACTTAACTGATGATGGAGAGCTGGTGGCAGTGATCGCAGCAGCAGTTGCTGCGGCAGAAGGAACTTCAACAGATGGATTTGTGGTTCGTTCTATCCGCAGAGCAAAAAGAAATAACAGATAATCAGAATATAATTTAGGAGGATTTAACAATGAAAAGCTATACAATTACTGTAAACGGTACAGCATATGATGTAACTGTTGAGGAAACAGGCAGCGTATCCGCTCCTGCATCAGCACCAAAGGCAGCACCCAAGGCTGCGCCAAAAGCCGCACCAAAGGCAGCAGCTCCTGCAGCAGGCACAGGTTCTGTTAAAGTAACTGCTTCCGTTCCGGGAAAAGTTGTCAAGGTAGCTGCAAGTGTGGGACAGGCAGTAAAAGCTGGTGACAGCGTAGTGGTTCTTGAATCCATGAAAATGGAAATTCCGGTAGTAGCTCCTCAGGACGGCACCATTGCAAGTATTGATGTTACAGAAGGTGCTGCTGTAGAAAACGGAGATACTTTAGCAACTATGAACTAAGACGGGAGGTAGTCAAATGTCTTATGTAACAGAAACATTGTCCAACCTGATTCATCAGACAGCATTTTTTAATCTGACATGGGGCAATTACCTGATGATCGCAGTGGCCTGCGTGTTCCTTTATCTGGCAATCAAAAAAGGATATGAACCTCTCCTTCTGGTTCCTATTGCATTTGGTATGCTGCTTGTAAATATTTATCCTCAGATCATGGCAAATCCGGAAGAAATGTCCAATGGTGTAGGCGGTCTGCTTCACTATTTCTATCTCCTGGATGAATGGAGTATCTTACCGTCCCTGATCTTTATGGGTGTTGGTGCCATGACAGATTTCGCTCCTCTGATTGCTAATCCTATCAGCTTTCTGATGGGTGCAGCTGCTCAGCTGGGAATCTATGTTGCTTATTTCCTTGCCATTTTCCTTGGATTTAACGGAAAAGCAGCAGCAGCAATTTCCATTATCGGAGGTGCTGATGGCCCTACTTCCATCTTCCTTGCCGGAAAGCTTGGCCAGACTGCTCTGATGGGGCCTATTGCGGTGGCGGCATATTCTTATATGTCACTGGTTCCGATTATCCAGCCGCCGATTATGAAACTGTGTACAACGGAAAAAGAACGAAAGATCAAAATGGATCAGCTTCGTCCGGTATCCAAACTGGAAAAGATCCTGTTCCCTATTGTTATTACAATCGTTGTGTGCCTGATTCTTCCAACAACAGCACCACTTGTAGGTATGCTGATGCTTGGTAATCTTTTCAGAGAATGTGGAGTTGTAAAACAGCTGACAGAGACTGCATCTAATGCATTAATGTATATTGTTGTTATTCTTCTGGGTACTTCCGTAGGCGCTTCTACAAGTGCAGAAGCTTTCCTGAAAGTATCTACCCTGAAAATCGTCGTATTAGGACTTGTAGCTTTTGCTGTGGGTACCTTTGGCGGATGTATGCTTGGTAAACTTATGTGTAAGATCACCCATGGAAAGATCAATCCTCTGATCGGTTCAGCAGGTGTATCTGCTGTACCTATGGCTGCCCGTGTATCCCAGAAAGTTGGTGCAGAGGCAGATCCCACTAACTTCCTGTTAATGCATGCAATGGGCCCCAATGTTGCAGGTGTAATTGGTACAGCTGTTGCGGCCGGAACATTTATGGCTATTTTTGGAGTTTGATCTGATTGAATCATTCATCTTTTTAATTAAAATATAAGGAGATATATTATGGCAGAAATAGAGAAAAAACCTGTTAAAATTGTGGAAACCATTCTGCGTGATGCCCATCAGTCACAGATCGCAACACGTATGACCACAGAACAGATGCTTCCGATTGTTGATAAACTGGATCAGGTAGGTTATCATGCAGTAGAATGCTGGGGCGGCGCAACCTTTGATGCATGCCTTCGTTTCCTGCATGAAGATCCATGGGAAAGACTCCGTAAATTACGTGACGGATTTAAACATACAAAACTTCAGATGCTTTTCCGTGGACAGAATATTCTTGGATATCGTCCTTATGCAGATGACGTTGTAGAATATTTTGTGCAGAAATCTGCAGCTAACGGTATTGATATCATCCGTATTTTTGACTGTCTTAACGATCTTCGTAATCTTCAGACTGCAGTTAAGGCAGCAAACAAGGAAAAGGTTCATGCTCAGGTAGCTCTTTCCTATACCCTTGGAGATGCATATACACTGGAATACTGGACAGGAATTGCCAAACGTATTGAGGAAATGGGAGCTGATTCTATCTGTATCAAGGATATGGCAGGACTCCTTCTTCCGAACAAGGCAACAGAGCTTGTCAAAGCATTGAAAGAAACAGTAAGTATTCCGATTGATCTTCATACCCATTATACTTCCGGTGTAGCTTCTATGACATATATGAAGGCAGTAGAAGCAGGCGTTGATATCATTGATACTGCAATGTCTCCGTTTGCACTTGGTACTTCTCAGCCTGCAACAGAAGTTATGGTCGAAGTATTCAAGGATACTCCTTATGATACAGGATTTGATCAGAAGCTTCTGTCTGAGATTGCAGATTATTTCCGTCCCATGCGCGACGAGGCTCTGGACACAGGCCTTCTGAATCCGAAGAACCTTGGCGTAAATATCAAGACTCTGCTTTATCAGGTTCCCGGCGGTATGCTTTCCAACCTGACTTCCCAGTTAAAGGAACAGCATGCAGAAGATAAGTTCTATGAAGTACTTGAGGAAGTTCCGCGTGTACGTAAAGATCTTGGTGAGCCGCCTCTTGTTACTCCGTCTTCTCAGATTGTTGGTACTCAGGCAGTATTTAACGTGCTTATGGGTGAAAGATACAAGATGGTTACAAAGGAAACCAAGGATATTCTCTTAGGAAAATATGGTGCAACTGTGAAACCATTTAATCCGGAAGTTCAGAAGAAATGCATCGGAGATGAGAAACCTATCACCTGCCGTCCTGCAGATCTTCTTGAGAATGAACTTGATAAACTGGAAAGTGAAATGGCAGAATATAAGGAACAGGATGAGGATGTACTGACCTATGCACTGTTCCCGCAGGTAGCCATGGATTTCTTCAAATATCGTCAGGCTCAGAAAACAAAAGTTGATGAGAAAGTGGCAGATACAAAGAATGGAGCATATCCGGTATAATTTCCGGTGAATTTTTACGAAGGAGCTTGCATATGCAGGCTCCTTTGCGTTATTATAAAAAGAACACAAACAAAAAGGCAGGATAGCAGATTCTATGAGCAGAATTTTGATCATCGGCGGTGGTGCTGCAGGAATGATGGCTGGTGTTTTTGCAGGCCGCAGTCATAATGAAGTGCATATACTGGAAAAAAATGAAAAACTTGG
>JAQYGS010000062.1 GCA_028722515.1 Clostridia bacterium
GATCTTTCCCACAGTTACCGCACCGGCAGTACGGGCAAGCTCTTCCAGCTCGTCAAGGGAATCCTCTGCATCCGTACTTATCCCTGCCTGAACTGCCACCAGAATCACACGTTCTTCTGTCTGTCCTGTTTCTTCCATGTACTCTCCTTATTATTCAGAAAAATCCTGTCAATTTGTGTTAACACGAGTTTTCAGAAATACCATCTCTTTTTTTGCTGTCTTGTCATCCGGGTACATTTCCAGATATTTCTGAACTTTTTCCAATGCTGTTGCAAAGTCCAGTTTCTTCTCATATATGACTATTTCGTTAAACAAAAGGCTCTGCATATCATCATTCTGCGCTGTTTCCATTCCACTGGAAATATTGGCAAGAGCACTGTCATAGTCCCCTTCTTTCATATCACATACGGCAAGCCCACAGTAACCTCTGGATGTGTTCTCTGCCTTGGATATGTATTCCTGAAAAAGTGCTCTGGCATTAGAGATATCTTTCTGGTCCATATAAACCATTCCCAGAAGAAGTACTGCCTCCAGGTTTCCATCATTAGAGGCCTGTATCAGCTCCTTTACAGCATTTTCATAGTCATTCATGTAATAATAAACTCTTCCTCTGTCGCAGTGATCCTGTGCATTTTTAGCTTCCGTGGATAAAGCGGCTTCCAGATATCTTGTTCCATCTGCCTCCATATCCTTACTCAGATATGCTTCATAGATACGGATTGCCATATCATATGTGGCTTCCTCCCCATATGCCTGCTGGAAGTCAACAGCTGCCTCTTCATAAGCATCCATTGCAAGAGCAACCTGCCCGGTAAGAAAATAAAGATCAGAATCCATATCATAATCCTGAGCAAGAAACTGGCAGTCTGCCATTGCTTCATCATAGGACTTTGTTTTCAGATAAGCAGCTGCACGATAGGACAGAATATCCTTCTTCAGTGATTTTCCTACCTTATCACACTTCAATGCATTAGATAAATGCTCAATAGCGTCCTCATAGTTTCCAAGATAAAAACTGGCAACACCTGCTCCACGATATGACTGAGCCGGTTTTATACCATCAGAGACTGCTGTTGTATATTCCTGAAGTGCATTTTCATAATCGCCATTTTTCAGATCACTGGCTGCCTGCTCATAATTTTTCTGTTCTGCCGTGCCACAGCCTGTAAAAGCTGTCAATCCCATACACACTGCCAGAACATAAGCTGTCTTTCTTTTATCCATCTGTTTCCTTTTATTCAATAATCAGGCCTTCTGCCTCCATTACCTTAACAACACGTTCCACGTTCTCATGACAGAGCTCATCACTTCCTGCCTCTACCATTACCCGAATCAGTGGTTCGGTACCGCTTTCACGTACCAGGATTCTTCCTTCATCACCCAGTGATCTTGCCACTTCCTCCACTGCCTCAACAACTTTGGGATTCTCTCTGGCAGCTTTCTTGTCTGCAACTCGTACATTTCTGAGAAGCTGTGGGTAAACTTTCATTTCCCTGGCAAGATCACACAGTGTGGATTTCTTTTCCACACAGGCTTCCATCAGCATAAGGGATGTAAGAATTCCATCGCCTGTCGCAGCATAACGACTGAAAATAATATGTCCGGACTGTTCTCCTCCGATACTGTAATTATTTTCCATCATATTTTCAGCAACATATTTATCACCCACTGCAGTCTGTTCATAATTGATTCCTTCCCTTTCAAGGGATTTATAAAGTCCAAGATTGGACATAACTGTGGTTACAACTGTATTGCCATTCAGCTTGCCCTGCTCTTTCAGATATTTACCGCAGATATACATGATTTTATCCCCATCAATGATGTTTCCTCTGTGATCTACTGCAATACAGCGGTCCGCATCACCATCATAGGCAAATCCCACATCCAGTCCATTGTCCACCACATATCTCTGGAGCACTTCAATATGAGTAGAGCCACAATTAGTATTAATATTAGTACCATCCGGCTGATTGTTGATCACATAAGTTTTTGCACGAAGAGCATCAAATACGCTCTTTGCAATGGAAGAAGAGCTGCCGTTTGCACAATCAAGACCAACTTTAATATTTTTGAAATCCCTGCTGGGAATTGAAATCAGATAACCAATATAACGATTACGTCCGGAAGCAAAATCAATTGTACGCCCAATATCCTCTCTTGTAGCCAGAGGAAGCTCTTCCAGCTCTCCATCCAGATAAGCTTCAATCCTGGCTTCGATCTCTGCCTCGATCTTCTGGCCATTTCCGTTAAGGAGCTTAATTCCATTATCATAAAATGGATTATGGCTTGCAGATATCATAATACCACAGTCAAAATCCTCAGTACGAACTGCGAAGGAGACGCTGGGAGTAGTGGTAACATGAAGTAGATATGCGTCTGCACCGGAAGCAGTAATACCTGCCACCAGAGCATATTCAAACATATAACTGCTCCTTCGTGTATCTTTACCAATCACGATTCTTGCTTTGTGATCCCTGCCATAATACCATCCCACATAACGTCCAACTTTAAACGCATGGTCAACTGTTAATTTCACATTGGCTTCACCGCGGAAACCATCTGTTCCAAAATATTTTCCCATAATCAATCTCCTTATTACGAAATCAAATCTGCCTTCATAAAATTATATGCTTCAAAAAAGTTTCTCCGGATACAGCCCCTGTGCTGTCAGATCCAGAAAAGCTTTCTTAACTGTTTCCTTATCTTCCTGGTAGGTAACCCCAAACCATGTATCTTTTGTTTCCAGAACGTCTACCTGTGCCTTTTTGTCTTTGATAAGGCGGTCAATAAGCTCCGGAAGAAGATATTCCTTCTTTAACTCTTCCTCTTTCAGATTTCTCAGAAATTCTTCAAAGCCTTCCTGCAGGATATCCAGAAAAGCAGGAGTCAATCCCCACATATTCATAGACACAAGTGACTTAAGATCAAGAGTTTCCACGCTCCCGTTCTCATGCTCTGCCCTGGCGCCAGTTTCTGTCTTGAATATATCATGAGTTTCTTTTACGCCTGTAAGCTGTCCATCTTCAATCTGACAGATTCCTCTGGTCACACTGCCATTATCGCTAAGCGTATTTCCAAGACGGAAAGCTGCCATGCAGATATGAAGTTTCTCATCCTGAGGCTGTTCCTGAATCAGGTAATCATGAACTTTTACAAAAGCCTCTTTACCATAATAATCATCTGCATTAATTACGATAAAAGGTTCGTTAAGAACTCTTTTGGCGGAAAGCACCGCCTGCCCTGTTCCCCATGGCTTGGTTCTGTCCGCAGGTTTTGTAAATCCTTCCGGAAGATCCTCAAGTTCCTGGAAAACGTATTCAACTTCTGTGATTTTTTCAATACGTTCCCCGATAATATTACGAAACTCCTGCTCCAGATCCTTTCGGATGATAAAGACAACTTTATTAAATCCTGCCTTTAGAGCATCATAGATGGAATACTCCATAATGATCTCTCCCTGGGGACCTACAGGTGTAAGCTGTTTGATTCCCATTCCAAAGCGGCTTCCGATTCCCGCAGCCATTACCACAAGTGAGGTACTTTTCATAATACTTCCTCCTGTATTCATACGGTGTTTTATTTACTCTTTATCCTGAAGGTTGCTTAACTTTGCCGCCTGGTCTGCAGCGATCAGGCTGTCTATGATTTCATCCAGGTCACCGTCAAGGACATTTTCCAATCGATGAAGTGTCAGTTTGATCCGATGATCCGTCACACGGCCCTGAGGGAAATTATAAGTTCTTATTTTTTCAGAACGATCACCCGTTCCGATCTGGCTTCTTCTGGCCTGCGCTTCTGCATCATGCTGTTTGGCAAGCTCCATCTCATAGAGCCTGGAACGAAGAACTTTCAATGCTTTATCTTTATTTTTCAACTGTGACTTTTCATCCTGACAGGAGATCACAATTCCTGTGGGGATATGTGTCAGACGAACGGCAGAATCAGTTGTATTGACACACTGTCCGCCATTTCCTGAAGCACGGAACACATCAAATTTACAGTCATTCAGATCAAGATGGAAATCAATTTCCTCTGCCTCCGGCATAATGGCGACTGTACATGTGGAAGTATGAATTCTGCCTCCGGATTCTGTCTCAGGTACACGCTGAACACGATGAACTCCGCTTTCATATTTCAGACGGGAATAGGCTCCGGCTCCTGTGATCATAAAAGTTACTTCCTTAAAGCCTCCCAGTCCATTCTCGTTCAGACTCATCATCTCTGTCTTCCACCGGCGTGACTCTGCATATTTCACATACATACGGTAGATCTCTGCCGCAAAAAGCGCTGCCTCATCTCCTCCTGCACCTGCACGGATTTCTACGATAACATTTTTATTATCATTGGGGTCTTTGGGCAGAAGAAGAATTTTTAATTTATGCTCAAGTTCTTCCACATTTTTTCTGGCATCTGAAAGTTCTTCCTTAAGCATTTCCCTCATTTCCTCATCCTTTTCCTCTTCAAGCATGGAAAGGCTGTCGGAAATGGTTTCTTTATTTTTCTTATATTCACGATAGGTATCCACTATTGGCTGCAAATCGCTCTGCTCTTTCATAAGCCTCTGAAAATGCTCCTGATCATCCGTAACACCTGGTTCCCCCAGTTCATTGAGTATTTCCTCAAAGCGTATGAGCAAATCGTCCAATTTGTCAAACATGGTATTCCTCCTAAAATGGTTTCTGTCCCATAACTACACGATCCAGTTCTGCAAGATCCTGCCTGACCTGAATATTTATGAATCCTGCCTGTTCCATAATCGCTTTTACATCTTTTCCCTGGCTGCTTCCTGTCTCATACAGAAGCCATCCTGCATGGGTCATATGTTTCATGGCCTCTTTAGTTATGGCACGGTAAAAAAACAGACCATCCTCCCTGCCATCCAGAGCCATATAGGGATCATGCAAACGCACCTCCTCCATAAGTGTATCAATTTCCCCTGATGGAATGTATGGAGGATTTGAAATGATGACGTCAAAAACAGGTTTTATTTTTTTACTTTCACAGGCAGAGGCAAGTGCCGAAAAAAGATCACTTTTCACAAAAAATGCTCTGTCTTTCGTATGGAGTTTCTCAGAATTTATCTCTGCCACATGAAGCGCTTTTTCAGAAAGATCCGCCCCGCATCCACGAGCACCGGCAATTTCCAGCAGAAGGCTGATCAGAATACAGCCTGATCCCGTACACATATCCAGAATCAGAGGATTTTCTTTATTTTTAAGAATGTTCAGAGCTTCTTCCACAAGAACTTCCGTGTCCTGCCTGGGTATCAGAACATTTTCGTCCACATAAAATTCATGTCCCATAAAAAAAGCCTGATGTGTCAGATGCTGAAGCGGTATATGACCGGAACGCCTTCTGATCATATCTTCATATATACAAACCATATTCTCAGGAACTTTTTCTTCCTGGTGAGCAAAATAATATGCGCGGTTCTTTCCGGTAACATACTCCAGAAGGAGCCATGCATCCAGCATGGCTTCCTGTATTTCTGCCCTTTCAAGGCTGTCCTTTCCCTGTCTGAATAATTCCTCAAGCGTCTTTTCCATCATCAGGAACTTCCACTCCAAACTCTTCTTTAAGATATGTTCTCCAGTCAAAAACAGCTTCTACTGCCTTAATGGCAACTTCTACCATATCCGGATCAGGCTCTTTGGTTGTCAGTTTCTGCATGGCAAGACCAGGTTTGCTGAAAAATTCGGCAAGTTTGCTGTCTGTTCTTCCTGCCCACTGAATGATCTCAAAGGAGATACCTGCAACTACAGGGATCATAAGGAGTCTTCCAAGCAGTCTTACCCAGTAAACAGGTACCAGAACAAAGATAAAATGAAGAAAGATACTGACAATCATAACAAGAAAAAGGAAACTTGTACCGCAGCGCCTGTGCTGTCTGGAGCTTGCCATAACATTCTCCACCGTAAGAGGAAGGCCATGCTCTACACAATTAATACATTTGTGCTCCGCTCCATGATACATAAACGTCCTCTGAATATCCTTCATTCTTGAAATAAGAAGCATATAGCTGATAAAAAGAGCCATTTTAACAAAAGCTTCCACAATTGTGACAACAAACTCAGAAGCACCTATTTTCCTGCAAAGGCTGGCCAGTGCATATGGCAAAAGCATAAATGCCGCAATAGATACCACGATGGAAATTGCCACAGTTACATATAAAAGCCATTTAAACTGTTTATCTTCTTTGGCTTTCTTAGCTGCACGTTCTTCCTCAGATAGGGATTCATTTTCGCGTGCTTCCTCCTCATCCTCTTCATCCCCCACGATTTCGGCTGAATACATCAGACATTTGGTACCCACAACAAGGGAATCCACGAAACTGACTACTCCCCGGATCAGAGGGTATTTCAGAAATTTCGCCTTCCCGAATACGCTTTTATAATCTTCTACTTTTAATTCTATTCCTTTATCCGGTCTTCTGACTGCAATGGAATATTTGTCATTATGACGCATCATAATGCCTTCCATAACAGCCTGACCGCCAATATTTGATGGTTTCATACTTATATCTCCCGTATAACAAGAAAGGCTGAGATTTTCCCAACCTCAACCTTCTCACTCCAACTATATTCTGATTATTTGTTCAGGCCATATTTCTTATTGAACTTATCAATACGTCCACGAGCCTGTGTAGCCTTCTGCTGTCCTGTATAAAATGGATGGCATTTGGAACAGATTTCAACGTGGATATCCTTCTTGGTTGATCCTGTAACGAATGTATTTCCACAGTTACATGTTACAGTTGCCTGATAATAATTCGGATGGATTCCTTCTTTCATGATTTTCACCTCTCTGTAAAAATTCTATTTTCTATTCGTATTCATTTGACGAATTCTTTATTAAACAGCTTTTTGATTATAACATAGCACCAGTATGAATGCAAGAAGTTTTAAGATTTATTTAAATAAATTTCTGTTTTTTAACCATCTGTACAAATTCTTCATTATTTTTGGTCCTGGAAAACATATTAAGAATCTGTTCCACTGCATCCTCAGACTTCATCCCATTTAAAGCCCGACGCATTATATAAACTGCTTCCTGTTCTTCCCTGCTTAGAAGCAGATCTTCCCTTCTTGTACCTGATTTCTGAATGTCAATAGCCGGGAATACCCGTCTTTCCTGAAGTTTTCTGTCAAGAACAAGTTCCATGTTTCCTGTTCCTTTAAACTCCTCATAGATTACATCATCCATCTTACTTCCTGTATCTACAAGAGCTGTAGCAAGAATGGTAAGGCTTCCTCCTTCTCTCATGTTTCTGGCAGCACCGAAAAATCTCTTGGGCATATGAAGCGCGGCCGGATCCAGACCACCTGAAAGAGTTCGTCCGCTTGGTGGAATGATCAGGTTATAGGCACGGGCAAGCCTTGTGATGGAATCAAGAAGAATAACCACATCCTTCTTATGTTCTACAAGACGGCGGGCACGTTCTATCACCATCTCGGATACTCTTTTATGATGTTCCGGAAGCTCATCGAAGGTGGAGTAAATTACTTCCACATTATTTCCCTTGATGGCTTCTTTCATATCGGTTACTTCTTCAGGACGTTCATCTATCAGAAGAATAATAAGATGGATATCCGGGTTATTTCTCAGTATTGATTTGGCCACGTCTTTCAGAAGTGTAGTCTTACCTGCTTTAGGAGGAGATACGATCATACCTCTCTGGCCTTTGCCGATAGGGCTGATCAGATCTACAATTCTCATTGCAGTTGTTCCTCCAGGTCTTTCCAGAACAAGACGTTCATTTGGAAAAATCGGAGTCATATCTTCAAAATTATATCTTCTCTGTCCCTCGCTTGGATGAAACCCGTTGATCGACGTTACATATAGAAGGGCACTGAACTTCTCACCCTGAGTCTTGATACGTATATTCCCCCGGATGATATCCCCCGTTTTAAGGTTAAACCTTCTGATCTGAGAGGGAGACACATAAATATCATTTTCTCCCGGCAGATAATTTTCGCAGCGGATAAAGCCGTATCCGTCCGGAAGGACCTCAAGGATTCCATTGGCTTTTTCACCACTGTCCAACTGTACAGTCTCTGGGGAAACATGAAATTCCTGTGTCTTTACAGTTTCCTGTGGTTTTACAGACTCCTGCGGTTTAGGATTTTCATGTTCTTCCTGAATATTTTCTTCTTTTGGCTGGATATTCTGGCTGCTTTTTTCATTTTCATCTTCCAAAAGCATCCTCTCTATTAATTCCGGCTTTCTCAAAGCAGAAACACCTTTTAATCCTCGGGCTTTTGCAAGATCTCTAAGAACTGCCAGTGATAACGATTCATACTTTTCTCTCATAATCTTTCCTCTGCCTTTTTATTCCTGATTTCTTTTCTGTTTTATTACTACTATATGATAGTGGGATCAACTGTCTGAAATGACATGACGATCAGATATACATTTTATATTACCATATCTTACCACGTTCTGCAATGTATATTCATATTATATACGCCACATACATTGAATTGCAAGAAATTTCATACGACATATAAGAGTATAAATCGAAAGAAAGGACTTTCTTTTGCAACTGCAGAAGAAAGTCCTCCAACTGATTATATTTTATTTTATTTCCAGATCGGGCTGTACAATTTCTGTACTGTCATTATACGCTGATCCGTAATCTTCTCAAATGAGGATTTCACGAATGCATAGGTCTTTGGTCTGGAAGCTTTTAATGCAGCTGCATTCAAAACAAACTCTTTCGCAGATTCTGCAAAATATTCCTGGCTGTTCTGAGTTACATATGCCTTATTAAAAGCGGTATATAATGATTTCTCCTGATTATATACAGAAACGAAGTCACTGGACTTGTCAACATTGCCTGCTACAAAAGCTGCAAAATGACCTAATTCATGATAAATTGTGTCATCAGCTTTTTTCAGAGTGATCATTCTCTCACGTGCATTAAAATACCCGGAATAAGATACAGAGGGATCTATCTCTACACTGAATCCAAGAGTCTTAAATGCCTTCAGCACATCAGCATCTTCCTTCGGTGCAAGCCTGGAAATATCTGAAACAGATTTCCCGGTATCTGCACTGGCAGCTGCCTCAACACCCTGCTCCTGCTTTGCAACAGTAGTAGTGGTAACTTTTGTAGTAGTAACTGTAGTTACAAGTTTAACCTTAGATTTCTTCGTATACTTCTCTGTAACATCCTTCACCACTGTAGTACTTGTAGTAATCGTGGCATTAGCTGTAGAAGAAGTCTTCTTAGATGTCTGTGAAGTCGACGGAAGCTTCTTTGTGTATGATTTGGTGGCAGCCTTTTTCATTGTAACTTTTTTAGTTGATTTCGTCTGACTTGTTTTAGTCTTTACCTCAGGCTTGGAAGCCAGTGGAGTTTCTTCCTCCTCAATGGCTGTTTCCATCTCCGGATCCGTATAAACAGGCAATTCCGAAACCTGGCCACCCTGCTGCAATGTGGAAACACTTCCTACTACAAGGACAAGAGTAAGAGCAGAAATCACAGACACAACCTTATGACTTTTGAACAACTCTGAAATTTTTCTTTTCATTTCTCTTTTACACACCCCTTCTCAATAAAGGTATCAGGAATAATTCCGGAAATAACAAATTTTAAGCAAAATAAAAACCGTTTATATACATAAACGGTTACCACAATGCTAATCTATCTGATCTTATTCCCAAAATGTATCGCTTTTTTGGAGTTAATCGCGGCAACCGGCTGTCATAATTATTTTAAAATAATCTTAGACCCTTGGCTTTGCGTCCCTGCCTTTCAACAGGTTTGCCTTTTATTTACTTTTACTATAGCTCCCAGATCTTTGTTTGTCAATATATTTTTTACTAATTTCCATTGTTTTTCCAGCTATATCTGCTATACTTATCATATAAGATGATTGGATCAAACAATCGTTGCTGTTCATTTTTTTACAGTAATTACAATACATAAAGGAGCCACAGGATGCAGATCTTTATTGCAGTTCTTATCCTCTGCCTGTCTCTGTCCGGCTGCGGTTCTTCCGGAAATTCTTCCACAGAACCGCCTTCTTATTCTCCTCTTAAGGTTTTGATTCCGGAAAGTCCCGGGAAGAAGACAATCGGCTATTCTCCTCTGATTCTGGATATATCCAATATAGATCAGGGCTATCTTACTGCCCGGTCTGAAGCAGAGGATCAGAAAATGAACGTACAGCTGACTGCAGAAGATGGGGTGATATACTCTTATTTTATTAATCCCGGAGAAAATGCTGTAATTCCATTTACAAACGGTTCCGGGACTTATCAGGTCTGCTGCTATCAGCAGGTCAGCAACTCACAATATGCCGCACTTTTTGCAGATACTCTGGATGTGAAACTGGACAATGAATTTTTCCCTTTTCTCTACCCGAACCAGTATGTAAATTTTTCACCGGATTCTCAGGCAAGTAAGCTTGCACTGTCCATTGTGCCTGAAGACACCTCTGATATAAATGCTCTGCAGGCCCTCTACGATTATGTGGTGAAAAATGTAACTTATGATTACGATCTGGCAGAAAATGTAAATACAGGATATCTGCCTGATGTTGACAGGACACTTAAAACCGGAAAGGGAATCTGTTTCGACTATGCGTCTCTCATGACTGCTATGCTGAGGAGCCGGGATATTCCCTGTAAGCTTCAGATCGGTTACGCTGGCTCCGTTAAACATGCCTGGATAGACGTGTACATCCGTTCCAGAGGATGGGTGGACAAGGCAATCGAATTCAGCGGAGAATCCTGGTCGCGTCTGGATCCCACTTTTGATTCCAACAGTGAAGATAAAGAAACTGTTCAGGAATACATCAAAGACAGTGATAACTATATCGTACAATTTACCCGTTAGAACTTAAACCAGAAAGGATCATATCATTAATGAAAAAAAGACTGAATAATCAGGAGCTTTTTCACTTTTGTGAACAGTTTTCCATTCTTCTTCATTCAGGAATCTCATGTGAAGAAGGACTTCATCTCCTGTATGAAGACAGCAAAGAACCGGAAAGCAAAAAAATCCTTCAGCAATTGATCCAGAGCTTTGAAGAAACCGGCTCTTTTTCTCTTTCTCTGGAAAAGTCTGGGCTTTTTCCTGATTCCATGCTTTCCTTCATAAGTATTGGAGAAGAAACAGGTTGTCTGGATGAGGTAATGACAAATCTGTCATATCATTATCAGCAGGAAATTGAAGTATCTGAAAACATAAAAAATGCAGTCACCTATCCTCTTCTGATGCTCTGTATGATGACGGCGGTGATCATTATCCTGCTTGTAAAGGTCCTGCCTGTTTTTAAACAGGTTTTTAACCAGATGGGAATGGAAATGAATACTCTGTCAGAAGGGCTTTTGAACACCGGAGCAGCCATCAGCCGGTATTCTGTCGTTCTGATCCTTATTCTTCTGATACTGACTGCAGTATGTATCTTTCTCTGCTTTAACCGTAAAGGAAGAGTTTTTATACATAAAGTATCCAATCACATTCCTTATATAAAAGAAATTTCCATTTCCCTGGATTATGCACGTCTTACTCAGGCAATGTATATGGGAATACACAGCGGATTAGAGCAGGATATTTCTATGGAAATGGCCCAGAAGCTGCTTTCCCACCCAGTTGTTAAGGAAAAAGCCGCCAGAGCATATGAACTTCTGTCAGAAGGAGCTCTTCTGGAGGATGCTTTCTCTCAGTCCGGCCTGTTTCAGGGAATGGATGCCCGTCTTATTACGGTAGGACTTCGAGCAGGCTCCTGTGATGAGGTAATGTTAAAGCTTGCAGAACAGTATCGAGAGAATTCTCTTAAAATAACAGAAAACATCATCTCCACTATTGAGCCCACCATTGTTATTATATTTTCACTTTTTGTGGGGCTGGTTCTTCTTGCAGTAATGATGCCTCTGCTTGGGATTCTCTCTGAAATCATGATTTGAGGTAAATGATATGGACCTGTTTGAAACCAGACGTGCAAAAATTAAAAAAATATTTCTGTCTCTTTTACCTTTTGTTTTTATTGTCTGTGTATGTCTTGCATTTTATCTGGGAATCAACAGTACAGACAAAGATGTAACAGCAAAAGAACAGATAACTCTTGAACAGGCATTACATAAGGGAGCCATTCGTACCTATGCACTCACAGGCAGATATCCTGGAAGTCTGGATGAGATATTATCAGATTACCATATTTCCTATAATCCTGACAAATTTATTGTGGAATATATCCCCAATGGTTCCAATCTTCTCCCATCTATCAGTGTACTGATCAAAAACCAGAGAAAGGAATAGGCTCAATGAAACATACAGGCAATCACACCCATTCGGCAGATATCATATTTTCTGTAGTATTATTCAGTCTTTTTCTGCTCTCTCTTCTGATGCTGATGTTGTTCAGCGGTCAGGCTTACCGGACCTCTGTAAAAGGTTCAAAGCTGAATAATAACCTGTATACGGCGTCAGACTATGTAACTGCCAAATTTCATATGCACGATATGGGAGACAACATTTACACTGACACCATAAATGGAACACAGGCTCTCTGTATGAAAGACAGGATAGATGATAAGACATATATTACATATATTTATCTTCTGGACGGAAACCTTAAAGAACTTTTTACCCTGCAGGATAATGTTCCCTCTCTTAATATGGGAACAGACATTGCCTCATTAAAGTCATTTGCCATTGATGAAACAGCCGAGGGGTTATACAGAATTTCTTTTGAAGATCCGGATAAACACAGCTGCAGTATTCTGCTCCATCCTGGAAGTCCCCGGATACAATAAGGGAGAAATATTATGCAAAAAATAAAAGCTCATTCTAAAACAAGTCTTTTTCTTATGGAAATGATTTTCTCAATCCTGTTTCTTGCTCTTTCCTGCACTGCCTGTATTCAGGTATTTGCAGCCGCAGGAAAAGAAAGACAGAAAGCCCGGGAATACAACCATATCCAAGAACTTACC
>JAQYGS010000063.1 GCA_028722515.1 Clostridia bacterium
ATAGCTTTTCTATTGTAGAATAATCTTATCCGCTATTATTTCGCCAGGAAATTACTCTGTATCTCCATCGGCATATGATAAGCCTGGCCTCGTTTTGTCAGGCTGTATAGTTTAAAGCTCATGAGTTCCGGAGTCGCATTCAAAGAGCTGCAGAGTCCGAAATAATCCAGGTCTTCGTTCTGAACCATATCTTCGATCTCCTCATCATTAATCAGAAGATCGGCAGCAAACAGATTGGCCTGGTATTCTGTATTATCTGTCATATTGTAGAGGGTATCATCTTGCATTGGAGCCATTTTCAGCTGGGAACGATGTAGGATGATATGCCCTAATTCATGGGCGGCAACGATCATCTTTTCTTCTTCTGAAAGGAAACTGCTGATCATGACATAGATTGTCTTACAGCTCATAAAACAGTATCCTTTCAGTGTCTTATATCTGGAAGTTTCACCGACCACAATGTTCATCTGATCCATGATCTCAAATGGATCTCGGGTTCCATATTTCTTGATTAATTTCTTTGTTTCTGTATATATGTAAGTGTTTCTCAAATAAATCACCTCAAAAGTAAAAAATAAAAAGGGCAGAAATATCCTTGTAACTATAAGGTAACAGATTAGGTGTACAATAATCCCGCCTTCTATTATTTTTCCTCTTGGTTTTTCAGATATTTTTTCGGTGTAAATTTCTTTGCACGTCTTTTGGAATCCAGATAAAGGCTCTGGATCTCATCCATAAAAGCTATTTTATCTTCGTCTGTCAGTGATCCACCAGCAAACATAGCTGCAGCCTGTTCCAGAATCTGCTGAGCCTGTCTGGCACCACGGTTACCAAACTGTTCGGATGCTTCTGTGATAAAAGCTTCATTCTCACTCATGAGATAAGAAACGTCACACTGTAATGCATCTGCCAGTTTCTGATACAGAACATTTTGTTTTGGAAAACGTCCTTCTACTTCCCAGGATCGAATGGTCCTATATGAAACACCAACCATACTGGCCAGTTCCTGCTGACTCATCTTTTTTTCTTTTCTTAATGATCTTACTTTTTCACCGAATGTCATAAACATACCTCTTTCTAAGCCTTGTCTTATAAGTTTCATTAGCCGCTTCAAGGCAAAACGGGAAATGTGTCTCCTAAAAAATAAAAATTATTCTTGACAAAGGGAAATATCTCTCCTATAATGTGAATCACAGATAAGGGAAACATCTTTCCTATAAGATACACAATATTTCCTCTTTTGTCAATGAATATGTGGAATGAATTTCCTATATTTTAAAGAAAACAGGAAGGATGCACAGTCATTGACAGTCAAAATGGGATACATGTTACAAAAAGAGGAAAGACGTATGGGAGGTGACAATGTGAGTCAGGATCAGACTTCTATTATCTGTATTGATCTAAAGTCCTTTTATGCTTCTGTAGAATGCGTAGAACGTGGACTGGATCCGTTTAAAGCAAACCTGGTGGTTGCAGATCCGACCAGATCAAAGTCAACAATCTGTTTGGCAATCACTCCGGCTATGAAGTCTCTTGGCATCAAGAACCGGTGCCGGATCCATGAGATACCGGATTGTGTGAAGTACATTACAGCCATGCCGAGGATGCAGTTGTACATGGATTATTCCGCAAAGATCTATGGAATCTATCTGCGGTACGTCTCAAAAGAAGATATCCATGTGTACAGTGTCGATGAGTGTTTTATTGATGTGACAAACTATCTGCAGCTTTATCATCTCACTGCAAAAGAAATGGCGGTAAAGCTTATGCAGGAGGTTATGGAGGAAACAGGTATCACTGCAACCGCTGGTGTGGGAACCAATCTGTATCTTGCTAAGATCGCAATGGATATCGTAGCAAAGCATGTGGATGACCATATTGGAATCCTGGATGAATTCTCTTACAGAGAGCAGCTATGGGATCATAAACCATTAAGTGACTTCTGGAGGATTGGATCCCGGACTGAAAAGAAACTGGCTGGTTACGGGATCCATACGATGGGCGATATCGCAATGGCTTCTTTAAGATCCGAAGACTGGCTGTATAAGATGTTTGGGATTGATGCAGAGCTGTTGATCGATCATGCATGGGGTTATGAAACATGCCGGATGAGTGACATCAAGAACTATCATTCAGAAGAGCACAGCCTATCGAATGGCCAGGTGCTGATGCGAAATTATTCTTTTGACGAAGCACTTGTAATCGTAAGGGAAATGACAGATAATCTGGTCCTGGATCTGTTTGAAAAAGGACTGGTAACAAGCTCTCTCACCTTATGGATCGCCTATGACCACAGGTATGAGCATGAGGCATCCAAAGGAACCGTAAAACTCGAAAGAGAAAGTAACAGTTCCAAAAAGATCATAGATGCAGTGGAAGATTTATATCTCAGGATTGCAGACAGATATACC
>JAQYGS010000064.1 GCA_028722515.1 Clostridia bacterium
AGAAACCAGCCAAAACGGTTCTGTTTCCTCATCAGATTCCTGATACTGCCGTCTGAAGCATAGGACAGACCGGCCTCTTGCGCAGTAATGCTTTCCCTTCCATTGTTCTTTGTATCAACAGCCAAAACGTAAGCATCTGTCTTTTCCGATAGCAGATGTTCCGATTCCTGTATATTCATATAGGAACAGTTAAAACCATTCACTATGGAACCAGGAAGAAAATGGCCTGTAAAATAGTATACACCATAACCATATGCTCCGGCTGTCAATATAAGTAAAATACTTATCACACTGATCAAAAATTTTTTTCTCTTGCTCATCCTCACTCTTTCTTTCCACACAGTATCAGGACAGGAACAGCAACAGCCCGGCAAAGAGATGCCGGGCAGTTATATATCAGGCTTTTTCCAGAAGTTTCTCAACGCTTACAAGTTTTACACAGAGTACAAATACCTGTACAGCTTTTTCAAGATCTTCCAGGCTGGGATACGTAGGCGCAATACGAATGTTGGAATCTCTTGGATCTTTTCCATAAGGGAAGGTTGCCCCTGCATCTGTTAATTTTACTCCGACTTCCCTGGCTCTGCTGACGATTGCTTTGGCACATCCGTCCATAGCGTCAAAGGAAATGAAATATCCTCCATGAGGTTTGGTCCATTCCCCGATTCCAAGGCCTTCAAGTTCCCTTTCAAAAGTATCCAGTACCATTTCAAATTTCGGCCTTATAATGGCTGCGTGTTTTCTCATGTGCTCATGCAGACCGTCCAGGTTTTTGAAAAATCTGACGTGGCGGAGCTGATTAAGTTTATCGTGACCAATAGTCTGAATCTGCATATATTTACGGAAATCTTCCAGGTTCGCTCTGGAAGCAGCTACTGCTGCAATACCTGAACCGGGAAAGCTGACTTTGGATGTGGAAGTAAACTTGTACACCAGATCCGCATTTCCTGCCTTGGCACATTCTGCAAGGATCTCAACAAGAAAATCCTGTTTATCATCATACAGATGATGAATGCTGTATGCATTATCCCAGTAAATTCTGAAATCGGGAGCCGCCGGTTTCAGTCTTGCAAAACGCTCCACAGTTTCCCTGGAATAGGTGTATCCCTGTGGATTAGAATACTTGGGAACGCACCAGATTCCTTTTATGGCAGGATCCTCACTGACAAGCTTCTCAACCATATCCATATCCGGACCATTTACAGTCATGGGGACATTGATCATTTCAATGCCGAAAAATTCCGTAATCTTAAAGTGACGGTCATATCCTGGCACAGGACAGAGGAATTTCACTTTATCCAGTTTGCACCAGGGGGTATTTCCCATAACACCATGTGTCATAGAACGGGCTATACTGTCAAACATAACGTTCAGGCTGGAATTTCCATATATAATGATATGATCCGGGTCAACCTCAGACATTTCTCCAAGAAGACGTTTGGCTTCCGGGATTCCATCAATGACACCATAATTACGGCAATCCACACCGGTTTCACATTTAAGGTCAGCGCCGCTGTGTAATACATCCATCATTTCCATGGAAAGATCCAGCTGCTCTGCTGACGGCTTGCCACGCGACATATCAAGTGAAAGCCCCTTTGCTTTGACTTCGGCATATTGTTGATCCAGCTGTTCCTTCAGTGTGAGCAGCTCCTCTTTGTTCATCTCACTGTATTTTTTCATAATAGTCCTCCTCGTGTCATCCTGTCCATCCCGTGTATAACGGTTCGCTGTCACTTTGTATCTTTTACATTTTAGTATGGTAAAATCCAGATTGTCAAGTACTTTCCATGATTTGTTCCTTCGTTATATCACTTGCCATAAAAGCAATTTTCCACTATACTTTATACAGATGATTTTTTTGGAGGATATATTTATGTGGATTGCAGACGGATGGAAAGAATATGAAGTGATAGATACCTCTGATGGGGAGAAGCTGGAACGATGGGGGGATTACCTCCTTGTCCGCCCGGATCCTCAGGTTATCTGGAACACACCCAGAAACGCCAGAGGGTGGAAGCATATGAACGGACATTATCACAGAAGCAGTAAAGGCGGAGGCGAATGGGAGTTTTTTGACCTTCCCAGACAGTGGGACATTCATTATAAACAGCTGACTTTTCACCTGAAGCCTTTCAGTTTCAAGCACACAGGACTTTTTCCTGAACAGGCCGTCAACTGGGACTGGTTCTCAGAGAAAATAAGAAATGCAGGACGCCCGATAAAGGTCCTGAATCTTTTTGCCTACACAGGAGGAGCAACTCTGGCTGCCGCTGCCGCCGGTGCCTCTGTCACACATGTTGACGCATCCAAAGGCATGGTCACCTGGGCAAAAGAAAACGCAGCTGCTTCCGAACTTGACAATGCTCCCATACGCTGGCTGGTAGATGACTGCGTGAAATTTGTAGAACGCGAAATCCGCCGGGGCAATCACTATGATGCCATCATTATGGATCCTCCATCCTACGGAAGAGGACCTAAGGGAGAAGTCTGGAAAATAGAAGATAACATTTTTGGCCTGATCGGATTATGTTCACAGCTTTTAAGTGAAAAGCCTTTGTTTTTCCTGATCAATTCCTATACCACAGGTCTTGCTCCTGCCGTCCTTACCTACATGATGTCTACAACATTAAAGAAATTCCATGGAAAAGTGGACTCTCAGGAAATAGGGCTTCCTGTAACCTCAAACGGTCTGGTGCTTCCATGTGGCGCATCAGGAAGATGGGAAGCCTGATTCCAAAACAAAATTAAGGAGCACATATGAAAAATACTTTTGCAAAAAAATCCTCACACATTTTTTTCTGTGTTCTTCTGTTTTTAGCTATGTTCTTTACAATAGAAGTAATGCCTGAATCTGCGGCCACCGTACAGGCTGCTTCCTACGTAAAGCAATCTGATACTACGGTCCGTATTACTTCAGGCAAACCCGGGTGGCAGAAAATAAAAAACGATTATTATTTCTATGATTCCAAGGGACGCCTGCTGTGTGGTTCAATTAAATATAAAGGCTACTACTATTACAGTACTTCTGACGGGAAACGCTTTACCGGGTGGCTGAAACGTTCAGGAAATAAATATTATTACAACCGTAAGAACGGTGCTATGTTCCGAAACAGATGGGCTACAGGTACAAAATACAAATATTACTTTAACAATGCCGGTGTGGCCATTGCCAGTCAATGGCTGACTTATAATGGAAAAAAATATTATTTTCTCAGCAATTCCACTATGGCTACAGGCTGGCATAAGATAGGTAATCAACAATATTATTTCAATGAGAAAACCGGGCAGCTTGTCAAATCCTCTTCGTCCAAACCGATCATAACGAAAAGTGCAGATAAATATACATATCAGTCTTCCACATTAAAGATCTCTCTTCAGCGTAAATCGGTACATAAAATTTCCTACTGGACAGCTCACATCAAAACTGCCAGTCCAAACCAGCTGAAATCTTCTCTGTCCTACGGAACTTACGGAGGCAAAAGGCAGACCACATCCTCTGCTATATCTTCAAATGGCGGAATCATAGGAGTCAACGGCAGTGCTTTTGACTATGATACAGGAAGACCTTCTCCTTTTGGAATGTGTATCAAGAATGGAACCATCTATGGAGATTATGCAACCAGTTATTCTGTAATGGCTGTAAAAAAAGACGGAACACTCTATACTCCTGCTCAGGGATTATATGGCAGGGATCTTCTTGCAGCAGGGGTTAAAGATACTTATAATTTTGGTCCTGTTCTTATAAATGATGGAAATGCCCAGCTTCCATGGGCGGAAACAGAAAAATACTACCCACGTACTGCTGTTGGAATGGTCCGGCCTGGAGATTATGTACTTCTTGTAACAGATACAGGAAATTACACCGGACTTAATCACTGGGATATGGTAAATATCTTTCAGTCCTATGGCTGTAAATACGCTTATAATCTGGATGGAGGAGGTTCTTCCACATTATATTTTAACGGAAAAGTAATGAACCGGCTGATCAGCGGCGAAAGACCATGTGGTGATTTCCTCTATTTCACTAACTGACAAATTGTTTTAACCATAAAAAAGGGCGCTGTTTATTCAGCGCCCCTTTTTATGGTTTATTTATTTTTCTTCTTAATAGAAGCAAATACAGACTGAATCACAATGAAGAAGCAGAGCAACAGGGAGAGAATGATCCTTACCCACCAGCTGGACAGGGTACCCTGTGTAGTGATCAGACTGGAGATCGTTCCTTTGATCAATACACCAAACAAGGTTCCTATTGGAGTACCTACACCTCCTGAAAGAAGTGTACCACCGATAACGGCTGAAGAAATAGCGTCCATTTCAAGACCTTTTGCCTGCTCAACAAATCCGGCACAGCTGTTCAGGCAGAACAAAAAGCCTCCAAGGCCTGCAAGAAATCCATCCAGAACATATGCCTTAAATATGGTATTCTTAACATTAAGTCCCATCATCAGTGCGCTCTGACGGTTACCGCCAATAGCATAAAGTTTCCGTCCGAATTTACGGTATTTCAGAAGAATGGCGATCACAATAACAACAATAACGGCTATCACCACTGTTGGCGGTATGTATGCAGGAATAAATTTGCCCTTTTTGTTGGTTGAACCAAAAGGCATATAGAAACGGAAATTTGCCCATTTCAGGAATAATTCATTCTTAATGGAAATCATATCCGTACTGATCATTGCAGTCATTCCTCTTCCGAAGAACATACCTGCCAGAGTAACAATAAAGGGCTGTATATCCAGATATGCTACCAGGAATCCCTGGACGATACCAAAGGCAATACCGATAAGCAGTGCGATCATAACTGCTACATAGGCATTGAAACCTTTGTTTTCCATAAGGTCTGCAAGCACCATACACACAAGGGCTGTAACAGAACCTACAGAGATATCAATTCCTCCTGTGATCATTACAATGGTAAGTCCGCAGGCGATAACCAGAAGTCCTGCATTGGAAACAAACAGATTGAGGAACATCTGAGGTTTGGCGAAACCTTTGTCAGCAAAAATAATCATACCTGCCACATACATTACAACAAATAATGCAATCGTAATCAGGAGCAGGAAGCCATGTCCTGTCATTTTCTTTTTACTTTTTTTCATTATCTCTGACCCCCTTCTGCTGCTGCCTGTTTTTTCGTACGTAAACCAGCGATAAATTTCTTAAATACCTGACTCTGAAGCGTAACGATAACGATGACCACAATCGCCTTGTAAACAGGAAGCTGGTCAGCTTTTACATTCATAGCATAAAGAGTTGTTGTCAAAGCCTGAATCGTATACGCACCGATCACAGAACCAATAAGACTGAATTTACCTCCGCCAAGGAAGTTTCCTCCAAGTGCTACTGCAAGGATGGCATCCATTTCAAGGTTAAGACCGATATTATTGGCATCTGCAGAATAGATACGGCTTGATGCTACAATACCTGCAACACCTGCCAGCACACCACAGATCACATATGTAAGGAATTTTATCATAGTAGAATTTAATCCTACCAGACGGGATGCCTTTCCATTAATACCAACACTTTCGATATAAAGACCAAGTGCTGTTTTTTTCAGAATAACATTTACCAGGATTACTGCAATGATTGCAAAGAAAATAGGTGTGGGAATAGGGCATTTTCCAATATATCCTCCTGCCATCTTATAAGAATCCACACGGATATAGGTAATCTGTCCATTTGTCACAAGCTGTGCAATGCCTCGGCCTGCAGTGAAAAGTATCAGTGTGGCAACCATAGGCTGAATATTTAATTTTGCAACAAGAAATCCATTAAATGCTCCACATAACGCAGATGCAAGAAGTGCAGCGATCACAGCAAGAATAACCGGGTTCTGATATGAAGTTACAGAAACCTCACCGCCTGAAAGAATCTGACAGCATACTGCAGCAGCCACAGCCATCACAGCACCTACGCTGATATCCTGTCCTCCTGACGCAGCTGTTACCAGTGTCATTCCGACTGCCAGGATAACCAGCTCAGAAGCACGGTTGATAACATCAATGATATAGCCATAAAGTACACCGTTACGTATAGATACATTAAAAAAGTCCGGTGTTCTGATCACATTTAGCAAAAGCACGGCAATCAGGCACACGATAGGCAGAAACAGACGGCCGCTTGTTATTTTCTTTAATTTGCTTTTATTCATTCTTATCGTCACCTCCGGCAATTGCTTTCATAATTCCGCTCTGGGACAGTTCATCCTCTTCCAGTTCTCCAACCTTCTGTCCATCTCTCAGAACAGCCATACGTGAACAGGTACGAAGCATTTCTTCTACCTCGGAAGAAATAAATGTAACTGCCATACCCTGATCTGCCAGATCAAGAACAAGCTTCTGAATCTCTGTTTTTGTTCCGATATCAATTCCACGGGTAGGTTCATCCAGAATCAGATAATCCGGATCTGTAAGAAGCCATCTTCCAAGAATAACTTTCTGCTGGTTGCCACCGGAAAGGCTCTTTACCGGTGTTTCGCGGCTGGCTGTCTTTATCTGCAGCAGATCAATATACTTGTCGGCTGCCTCCTCCATCTCCTTCTTGCTTAACGGATGGAACATACCTTTTTTCGCCTGAAGAGCAAGTATAATGTTTTCCCTGACAGACAGGTCTGCAATGATTCCTTCTGCTTTTCTGTCCTCGGGAAGATATGCCATGCCAAGCTTCATAGCATCTAGCGGTTTATTTATCTTTACTTCTTTGCCCTTGACTTTAAGGGTACCGGTATCTGCCTTATCTGCCCCATAAATTGCACGTACAAGTTCAGATCGTCCTGATCCCAGAAGACCTGTCAGACCGATGACTTCTCCCTTGTTTACAGTAAGATCAAATGGTTTGATGGTACCTTTATGGGAAATACCCTTTGCCTCAATAACTGGTTCCTTATCGGTGTATTTCTTATCTTTATGAGATCCTTTAATATCTGCCAGATCGTCGAAATCTTTTCCCATCATCTTGGCCACAAGCATAACTCTTGGCAGATCCTTTGTCTCATACTCTCCTACCAGTTCTCCATTTCGCAGAACCGTGATCCTGTCACATACTGCATAAACCTGTTCCAGGAAATGAGTAACAAAGATAATTCCAACTCCCTCATCCTTAAGCTTTCTCATTAGATTAAAGAGCTTTTCAACTTCGTCATCATCCAGTGAAGAGGTAGG
The DNA here is from genome assembly GCA_028722515.1 of Clostridia bacterium. Classification (GTDB taxonomy): domain Bacteria; phylum Bacillota; class Clostridia; order Lachnospirales; family Lachnospiraceae; genus Blautia_A. The sequence goes on from JAQYGS010000064.1 coordinate 7,173, forward strand.
CTCATCAAGAATCAGTACACGGCATTTCATGTCCACCGCACGGGCAATGGCTATCATCTGCTGAATGGCAATCGAACATTCATCCAGCAGCTGTGTTGGCGGCACATGAATGTCCAGACTTTCAAGAAGCTTCTCTGACCGTTCATTCATCTGCTTCCAATCCACCATTCCAAACTTTCTCGGTTCTCTTCCGATGAAAAGATTTTCTGCCACTGTCAGATTTGGGCAAAGGTTTACTTCCTGATACACTGTACTGATACCGTTTGCCTGTGCTTCCTGGGGAGAATGATTTATGATCGCATTGCTGTTTCCAGCCATATGAATTGTTCCGCTTTCAAATTCATGAACTCCTGTCAGTACTTTGATCAATGTTGACTTGCCTGCACCGTTCTCCCCCATCAGTGCGTGGATCTCCCCTTTTCGAAGGGTAAAGTCCACATGGGAAAGGGCACGGACTCCTGTAAAATTCTTGGTGATATCATGCATTTCCAGTACTACATTTTGTTCCATATTCTTTCCACCTGCTTTCTAACCTGATTTTCAGATTTTTACCTCTCCTACTGAAAATAAAATTCAGCAAAACAGGTATTATACATAAAAGAAGCGTGGTCCGCAAATCCGGGTTTTCCGAATTTGAACCACGCTTCCGGACTTATTACTTATTCAACAGATTCCTTCAAAAACCTATTCATTCAATAATTAATATGCACGTCCATCAATGATTTCCTGAGTAATAGGAGTTACTGCATACTCGCCCTCTTCATCAAGGCTGTTTGTTGCTGTAACTTTATCTACTGTATCATCTGCTGCGAAGATTTCTTCATCAACATAGTTAAGTTTCTGAACTTCTTCACCTGCTTCAAGAGCTTTGATCAGTTCCTCTACACGTGGGCCGTGTAATGGGTTACATTCAACATCGCATGTGATCTTTCCAGCTAATGTATCTGTCAGACCAGCGTTTGTTGTATCGAAGGAAATAACCATGATCTCGCCGTTTGCGATATCAGAGCCAACTTTCTTTCCTGCTGCTTCAATAGCATCGATTGCGCCGAATGCTTCGTTATCGTTCTCGCAGTAAACAACGTTAATGTTGTCATACTGTTTTAACATGGACTCCATAACTTCCTGGCCTTTAGCCTGTGTAAATTCACCGGACTGCTGAGCAAGAAGATTCCATCCATATTTGTCAACGCCTTCCTGAAGACCCTGGCTACGTCCGATCTGTGCTGTAGATCCGATTGTACCCTGGATATCAACAACGTTAATATCTTTTGCATCGATCTGTTTAGCTGTAGCATATGCATTCAGCCATTCAGCTGCTTTACGTCCTTCAAGTAAGGAGTCAGTTCCAACCCATGTTGTATACAGGCTGTCATCAGAAACATCAACCATACGGTCAACGATAATAACAGGAATACCTGCATCTTTAGCTTCCTGAAGTACTGTATCCCATCCGGTCTCAGTTACAGGAGCAAGTAAAATATAATCAACTTCCTGCTGAATAAAGTTACGGATTGCTGTTAACTGATTCTCCTGTTTCTGCTGAGCATCATCAAAGATCAGCTCATATCCGTTCTCTTCACTGAATGTAGCTTTCATAGATTCTGTGTTTGCAGTACGCCAGTCAGATTCTGCACCAACCTGTGAAAAACCAACTGTAATGGTATCGCCCTCTTCTGCTGCAACGCTGATTGCAGGAACCACGCTCATAGCGGAAACCATAGCTGCTGTTAACAACACTGATACAACTTTTTTCTTCATTTTGAATTCCTCCCGATTTATTTAAGATGTCTTTATTTTAATCGACCTGTTAAAAAAATTCCATTGGATTTCTTATGAAAAAAGTTCAATCTTCTATCACAGTTTGTTCATTTTTTATTTAAAGTTTGTTTTTTTACGAAAACGGTTCGTTTTTTTATTATGCAAAATATACAAACTATATTCTTTTTTTGTCAGTGTTTTATATGTTTTGCCAGATATACCTCTATTTTTGTGCCCTCTCCCTCTGACGAGGAAACTTTCAGTCCATACCCTGGTCCATAATATAATGCGATTCTCTCCGACACAGCAGCAAGTCCGAACCCTGCTCTTTTTCCTGTACGGATGGCCTCCTGAACTTCATGGAGCCTCTCCGGTGTCATTCCCTGTCCGTTGTCAAGAACTCTCAACATCATATCGTCTCCCAGATCAAAACCCTCAATAAGAATCTTGCCTTTTCCCCGTTTATTTTTTATTCCATGATAAAGTGCGTTCTCTGCCAGAGGCTGCAGTGTAAGTTTGGGAATCAGAACATCTTCCAGTTCTTTGGGAATTCTGATCTCAAATTCCAGAATATCCCTGTATCTGGACTGCTGGATTTCCAGGTAGCTTAAGGTATGGCGTTCCTCCTCTGCCAGAGTGATAATATCATTTCCCTGGGAAAGAGATGTACGGAAAAAGACAGAAAGACTGGTAATCATATCTACTGCATCCTGCACCATTCCACCTTCCACCAGCCAGACTATCGTATCCAAGGTATTGTACAGAAAGTGAGGATTTACCTGTGCCTGTATCAATTGAAGTTCTGTCAGTCTCTGGGATTCCTGCTCCTTCTTTACATTTTCCATAAGGCCCTGGATCTTTCCGGCCATTTTACGGGTTCCCTCGTCCAGTTCCTGGATTTCCAGGCTGTCTGCGGATACAGCCGTGATCTGACGGTATTGCCCTTTTCCAACTTTCTTTATATTATACAGGATTTCGGAAACAGGTTTGGTTATACTGTATGTAAAACGAAATGACCGTCTCAGAAGAACAATGATGGTAATTATTATCACACCACACATACACAGAAGTGTCAGCCTGACCCTTTCTGCAATCCGTGATTCTACTTCCACAAGCTGGGTTGCCTCCTGATAAATGTAATTCTGCATTTCTTTTTCAAAAAGAGTAGTAAGGATTTCTGTATTATTTGTCATAAACTCCTGCCGGTCATCATAATTTTTTATTTCCACCAGCTGAGTCATTCTTTTTTTCAGGTTTTCCAGATAAGCACTGAGATTTTTCAGAGAACTTAAGCTTTC
>JAQYGS010000065.1 GCA_028722515.1 Clostridia bacterium
GCAGACTTCCATCACCCAGCGTCTGCTCTCCTTCCCCAATGTGGTAATGACCTCTCATCAGGGCTTCTTTACAGAAGAAGCACTGACCAACATTGCAGAAACCACCCTGGAAAATGCAAGGGCATTTATGAACGGGGAAGAACTGAAAAACGAGGTGCTGGCATAGGCTAATATCCGAAAAAGATCTTAGTTAACCGTTATAAAAAGAAACAGTTTACATGTCCCACAGAGATATTCTGGTAAGAGACATGTAAACTGTTTTTTATCATATATTCCTAGATTCCAGGGTCTTTGATGGGTTTTAGATCATCATCTGCTCCAGTATCTGCCTCCATTTCTTTCAATTCCTCATCTGTTAAGGGTTCCATTTCCCCATAAACTTCTTCATTAGTGATATCATCATCGGATTTCTTTCCACAGCCTGGCATAATAGTCATAGCTGATATGCATAAAATGGCTGCAAACAGGATTCTCTTTTTTCTCAATTATTGTTTCTCCTTTCTCAGGTCTGCCCGGATTACTGGTATCTGCTTCGAAGAAGAGCGATCTCTTTTGCCCATCCTTCGTCGTCATTGGGAGTTTCCAGAATAAAGGGCAGATTTCTTAAAGCCGGGTGGTTTATCACACGGACAAGGGCTTCAAGACCGATTTTTCCCATTCCGATTTTCTCATGGCGGTCTTTATGGCTTCCCAGATCATTCATGCTGTCATTGAGATGAACAGCTTTCAGCCTGTCAAGACCCAGAATACGGTCAAATTCGGCCAGAACTCCATCCAGGTTATTTACAATATCATAGCCTGCATCCCATACATGGCAGGTGTCAAGGCAGATTCCCAGTTTCTCTTCTCTTTCCACCTGGTCAATGATTGATTTTAGCTCCTCAAAGCTTCTGCCTACTTCGGAGCCTTTGCCAGCCATTGTTTCAAGGAGAACAGTGGTAGTCTGGTCTTCCCGTAAAACCTGATTCAGAATCTCCGCAATTTTGGCCGTTCCTGTTTCCACGCCCTGCCCCACATGGCTGCCTGGATGGAAATTATAATAATTGCCTGGAGTAAATTCCATTCTCCTGAGATCATCTGCCATCGTTTCTCTGGCAAAATCTCTTAAATCCTCCTTCGCCGCACAGCAGTTCATTGTATAAGGTGCGTGAGCTACCAGTCTGCCGAAGTTGTTGTCCGCCTCAAGTGCGAGAAATTCCTGAATGTCTGATGGATTCAGATCCTTTGCCTTGCCTCCTCTGGGGTTTCTTGTAAAAAAAGCGAAAGTATTTCCTCCGTTTTTCAGTGTCTGACGGCCCATGGCCAGATAACCCTTAGAAGAGCTTGTGTGATTCCCTATATATAACATATCATCATCCTCTGTTTGTAATATTTTTGTAACCTTTATTATCTGATTATAACAAAGTTATGCCCGTTAGAAAAGACATAATTATTGACGATTCTGTGAATTCCCTATATACTTGAAACAGAAATAAAATTTATACATATAAGGAGTTTCCCATGTCACCACAGCAAAAACCACCTGTCCGAAATACTTCAGGTAACCGCAGGAAAAATGCGTACAAAAAATCCAGATATTACCGTCAGAGGAGAAGGAGAATCTGTCTTGCAGTATCCACCGTGGTCCTTCTTGCCCTGATTCTTCTTATTATTTTTGGAGTAAAGAGCTGCAACAGAAGGAAGAGTTCCAGAGAAGCTGTTTCTGAAAATGTTGTTTCTTCATCAGATACTCCTGAGGAAGCTGTCACTTCTGCTGCCCAAAAAACAGCACCTGTTTCTCTCACTGTAAGTGTGGTGGGAGACTGTACCCTTGGCACAGATGAGTCTTTTGATTATGATACCAGCCTGAATGCTTACTTTGAGAGTTACGGTGCAGACTACTTTTTTAAAAACGTCAAGAGTATTTTTTCCTCAGATGACCTTACCATAGCGAATTTTGAGGGAACTCTTACAGATTCGGATGCCCGTGAGGATAAAATGTTTGCTTTTAAAGCTCCGGCTTCTTTTGCCTCAATTCTTTCTCATGGTGGTGTGGAAGCGGTAAATACTGCAAATAATCATAGTCACGACTATGGGGATCAGAGCTTCGAAGATACGAAAAAAGCCCTGGATCAGGAGAATATCGTCCACTTCGGATATGATGAGACGGCTATAATGGACATTAAGGGCATTAAGGTTGGACTTGTGGGAATCTATGAGCTAAATGACCACCTTGGAAAAGAACAGCAGCTTAAAGACAATATTGCCAAGGTAAAGTCAGATGGCGCACAGCTTGTAATTGTGATTTTCCACTGGGGAAATGAGAAAGAGACAGAGCCTGACAGCAATCAGACCACTCTTGGCCGTCTTGCCATCGATGAAGGTGCGGATCTGGTCTGCGGTCATCATTCTCATGTGCTTCAGGGTATTGAAACATATAAAGGCAAAAATATAGTATACAGCCTGGGAAATTTCTGTTTCGGCGGAAACAGTGCCCCAAGTGATATGGATACTATTATTTTCCAGCAGACTTTTACAATAGATGAAAATGGAGTACAGAATGATAATGTTACCAATATCATTCCATGCTCCATCTCTTCAGAGTACGATTATAATAATTATCAGCCTACCCCTTTACAGGGAGAAGAGGCTGAGCGTATCCTTAATAAAGTTAAAGAACGCAGCCTGTCTATTCCTAAATGATGATCATGGCATCTCCGAAGGAGAAGAACCTGTATCTTTCCTGAACAGCTGCTTCATAGGCGTGCATGATGTTATCTTTTCCGGCCAGTGCAGATACCAGCATAAGGAGTGTGGATTCCGGAAGGTGGAAGTTGGTGATCAGCCCGTCGATCATTTTAAAGTGATAACCGGGATAAATGAAGATATCTGTCCATCCGCTTCCTGCTTTCAGAATTCCATCTTCTCCTGTGGCTGATTCCAGGGTTCTGCAGCTTGTAGTTCCCACAGCAATAACTTTTTTCCCTTGTTTCTTTGTCTGATTGATAAGCTGTGCCTGATCTTCTTCCACCACATAGAATTCTGAGT
>JAQYGS010000066.1 GCA_028722515.1 Clostridia bacterium
TCACTTAAAAATGTATGCAAAGTTTATCCTAATGGTTTCGTAGCTGTTAAGGATTTTAATCTTGAAATTGCTGACCAGGAATTCATCATCTTCGTTGGACCTTCTGGTTGCGGTAAGTCTACAACACTTCGTATGATCGCAGGTCTTGAGGAAATCAGCTCAGGTGAGTTATGGATCGGCGACAAGCTCGTTAACGATGTAGAGCCTAAGGACAGAGATATCGCTATGGTATTCCAGAACTATGCTCTGTATCCTCATATGACAGTATATGATAATATGGCATTTGGTCTGAAACTTCGTAAAGTTCCTAAGGATCAGATCGACAAAGCAGTTCGTGAAGCAGCTAAGATCCTTGACCTGGACAAACTTCTTGATCGTAAACCGAAGGCTCTTTCCGGTGGTCAGAGACAGCGTGTTGCTATGGGACGTGCTATCGTACGTAATCCTAAGGTATTCCTTATGGACGAGCCTCTTTCCAACCTGGATGCCAAACTTCGTGTTCAGATGCGTATTGAGATCTCCAAGATCCATCAGAGACTGGGTGCTACGATCATCTATGTAACACATGACCAGACAGAGGCTATGACCCTTGGTACCAGAATCGTTGTTATGAAAGACGGTGTTGTTCAGCAGGTTGATACACCTCAGAACCTGTACCAGAAACCGGGCAATTTATTTGTTGCAGGATTCATGGGTTCTCCTCAGATGAACTTCCTGGATGCAGTTATTTCTGAAAAAGGTGGAAATCTTATTGCTTCCATCGGCGAGCATGAACTTATTATTCCGGCAGCTAAGGCAAAAGCTCTTAAAGATGGCGGATATGTTGGAAAAACTGTTGTTCTTGGTATTCGTCCGGAAGATATTCATGATTCCCAGATGTTCATTGAAGTTTCTCCAAGCGCACCGATGAATTCTGTTGTTAAGGTTTACGAACTTCTTGGTGCTGAAGTATTCTTATACTTTGATGTTAACGGAACTCAGGTTACAGCCCGTGTTGATCCGCGTACAACAGCCAAGACAGGTGATCCTATCAAATTTGCATTTGATATGGAGAAAGCTCACTTCTTCGATAAAGAAACAGAACTTGTTATTACCAACTAATTTTAGGAATCTTTTCAGGCCCGGGGAACATTTCCCCGGGTTTTTATGTTATAATAAAGTACAAAAAAACTGAAAGGATATCTGAATGAAAATACAGCAAATACTGCAAAAATGCCTGTCGGACTGGAAAAGAATCAGTGGATTTGATTTCTGTCTGATCAATCCTGACAACAGCATTTTTATTTCCACATGTGATAAAAAAATTCCGGAAGCTTCCAGACTGGAAGAATTCCGTCAAAGCAATGCCCTCTGCATATCAAATACAGAGTGCAGCCTGTATAAAATAATGGAGGGACAGACCTTTTCCTATATCCTCATTGTATGGGGAAGCGGCGATAGTTTTTCCACTATTGGAGAACTGGCTGTATGCCAGGTCCAGAGCCTTTTTGCTGCTTATGCAGAAAAAAATGACAAAAATACTTTTATGCAGAATCTTCTGCTGGGTTCCTACTCCCAGGTTGATTGCTTCAACCGGGCTAAGAAGCTTCATATTTCAACCACAGTTCGCCGGGCTGTTTTTCTTGTGGAGACCAAACAGAACAAGGATGAAAATGCTCTGGCAACCATCCGGAATATCTTTTCGGCCAGGACAAAAGATTTCATCACAGCTGTTGATGATTCCGGAATTATCATCGTAAGGGAGCTTCAGTCCACGGAGAGCTATGAAGACCTGAATTCCATTGCCTGTATACTTGTAGATATGCTGAATACCGAGGCCATGACTTCTGCCTGGGTTTCATACAGCAATGTATGTGACGATATCTCACGCCTCCCGGATGCATATAAAGAAGCACATACAGCACTTGAAGTAGGTAAGATTTTTTATGCAGATAAGAATGTATTCGGATATAACCAGCTGGGCATTGGCAGACTGATCTACCAGCTTCCTTTATCTGTCTGTGAATTGTTTATTGATGAGATTTTTCAGAATGGGACACTGGATTCCATTGATGAAGAAACATTGATAACCATACGGACCTTTTTTGAAAACAATCTGAACCTTTCCGAAACATCCCGTAAATTATATGTGCACAGAAATACTCTGGTGTACCGTTTTGAGAAGCTTCAGCGTAAATTTGGGCTGGATATCCGTGTATTTGAAGATGCCCTCACTTTCAAACTGGCTATGATGGTAGCCAGCTATGTAAAATACTGCAAAGATCATTCTGAATAGTTTCTTTTCCTATGACATAAAAAGCGGGGCAGATCCCATACAAGATGCGATCCTTGCTCCGCTTTAAAAATAATCTGTTTTATTTTTCCACATCTTTCAAAAGCATCAAATGTTCTTTGGGAAGATGCAGCCAGGGTGGTACCCTTTTCTCGGGGTTTTCTTCAAAATTTGCTTTGGGACACATCCACCACAGGGGAATGCTTTTTTCATTCTCTGCATTTATCACCAGATACTGATGTTCAAATGTAGTTTCAATATACTCTGTCACCTTTACAGGCATACAATTCTCACCATCTTTAACAGCAGGTCTCATCCAGTGTCCACGGATTCCCACATGTGTCATATCATCTGTCACAACGTCACGAGTGTGAAGTAAAAGTCCCCAGTCCAGTGCATAAACACTATGATCCCCTACCTTCTCTATGGAAGAGAAATTCTTGCATCCTGTGAGCCTGGCCGCCTGAAGAATTCCCGGATTTTCAAAAATAGAACGTGTCTCTCCACAAGTGAGAACGTGCCCGTTTTCCAGCAAAGTCAGCTCACTGCAGAATTTATAGGCCTCGTCCCTGCTGTGTGTAACAAGGATCATATCCCCCTGATATTCTCTCAGAAAATCCTGCATGTCTCTTTGCAGAACATCCTTAAGATACCCGTCCAGAGCAGAAAAAGGCTCATCCAGAAGAATTACTTCAGGCTCTGTGATCATCATTCTGGCAAGCGCAACTCTTTGCTGCTGCCCTCCGGAAAGCTGAGAAGGACGATGCTTCTCCAGTCCTGTAAGATGAAAACGCTTTATGTAATCTGCCACCTTTTCCTTAACAGAATCCCTGTCTCCTCTGCATCCGCAGGCAATGTTCTTTTCCACTGTCATTGTGGGAAAAAGAGCATAATTCTGAAAAAGATAGCCCACTTTTCTTTCCTGGGGTTTCAGGCATATCCCTTTTTCTGAATCAAAAAGAATCCTGTCATTAACCGATATTTTACCACAGTCGGGACATTCAATACCGGCAATGCACCGAAGTGTCATACTTTTGCCGCTTCCGGAAGCACCCAGGATTCCCATTGGAAGACCATTGCTCTTAAACTTAACTTGCAAGGTAAATCCGTGGAATTTTTTTTCTATATCTACCATTACCCCCATTAAAGCCACCTGCCCATCTTCATTCCTCTTCCGGTAACAATATTGATGAAAGCAACGATAAAAAAAGAAATGACCAGAATCACCACTGCCCAGAATGCAGCCATGTCATAATTACCTGCTGCAGTCTCGGCTGCTATGGCAACTGAAACGGTCCTTGTTTTCCCAAGAATATTACCAGCCAGCATAGAAGTAGCTCCATATTCACCGATGGCTCTTGCAAAGGAAAGCACCGTTCCAGATGCTATCCCTGGCCCTGCAGCTGGTATGACTACTTTCCAGAATATAGCTCTGTCACTCATCCCAAGAGTCTGCCCGGCAAAGATCAGATTAATGTCTACCTGCTCAAAGGCCGCCCTTGCATTTCTGTACATCAAAGGAAAAGCGATCACTGCCGCAGCAATGACACACCCCTTCCAGGTCTGTACGATCTTAATGTCAAAATTTTCAAGAAGAAACGAACCAAAAGGGCGCTTCAGGCTGAAAATCATAAGAAGAATAAAACCGGCAACAGTAGGAGGAAGAACCAGCGGCATGGTCAGGATTCCGTCCAGGATTCCTCTCTGGGAGGGCTTAAGCTTCATCACTTTTCTGGCACAGAAGATTCCCAGGAAAAAAGCAATTACAGTAGCCGTAACTCCGGTTTTTAACGAGATCCACAGTGGACTCCAGTTAATTTTTTGCAGAAAATCCATATTTCTCAAATACCTTCATAGCATCATCCGATTTGATATATTCAAGAAATGCTTCCGATGCAGCAATATCATCTTCGGATGCTTCCTTATCTTCTATCATACCAACAGGGTAGTATACAGGAGTTTTCAGTGCCTCTTCAGGTGCCTCTGCGATCACCTCCACCTTATCGGCTACAGAAGCAGCATCTGTGGCATAAACAACTCCAACCTCATTACTTCCCTCACTGACAGCTGCAAGAACTTCTGATACGTTCTTGCCTTCATTGATCTCCATCTTATTTACTTCATCCATAATTCCCAGATTGGTGAAGATTTCTCTTGCATACTGTCCTACCGGAACGCTGTCTCCTGCCAGAGCAAGATTATCAGCCTCTGTAATATTTTCAAATCCGGTAACCTTTGTTTCTCCATCCTTTGGCTTGATCAGGACTACTTTATTCTCAAGAATGTCTTCAATCGTATCTTCTTTGGCATAGCCGCCCTCTTTCAAAGCGTCCATCTGTTTATCTGCTGCAGAGAAAAAAATATCACACCGTGCTCCTTCTTCTATCTGTGTCTGTAAGGTTCCGGAGCTGTCTGCATTATAGAAGATTTCCACGTCCGGGCAGATCTCATTAAAATCCTTCTGAATCTCATCCATTGCATTGCTTAAGCTGGCTGCAATAAAGGTGTATACCTCACCCTTCAGATTATTCTGTTCAGCAGCCATCACACTTGCTGCTGAAATGGCTGTACATAATGTTCCTGTCAAAATCACTGTAAGAATCTTTTTTTTCATTTTTCTCCCGCCTTTCATTTATATTTGTATAGTTTTGTTCTGTTTTATTTAGTTTAGTTCATTTTACAAAATTTTCAATATGTTGTCAATTTTATTTTGCTATGCTATCATAGATAAAATACATAAATGAGAAAGGAGAATTTTATATGAAATTAAGCGCAAGGAACCAGCTGAAAGGAAAAGTTATCAATATCAACAAGGGAGCTGTCAACTCAATCGTATCCATTGACATCGGTGGCGGGAACATTATTACGGCAACCATTTCATGTGCGGCAGTTGATGAACTGAATCTGAAAGTAGGCTCAGACGCTTATGCCGTGATCAAAGCCACAAATGTAATGGTAGGCATCGATGAATAACCTGTTAACTGCCCAGGAAGTAGCCGACAGGCTAAAGATCAGAAAAACCACCGTATACGAACTGATCAAACGTGGTGAACTGGGTTCATCCAAGGTTGGCAAGCAGTTGCGGATCAGTGAAGAACAGCTGGAACAATACATTAAGGGTACACCCTCACAGCCACCTGTTCCTTCCTTTACGGGCGGTTTCCAGCCGGAGAGTTCCCTGTTAAAAAGAGATTACCTTCTTCACTCAACCGGTATCATACTGAGTGGTCAGACTTCTCCTGCTCTGGAGTTACTTCTTGGAAAAATATCCACATATCCTGGCAGTCTGCCTGTACTTCAGTCTCATATGAATGATTATAACGGAATATATGCCTTATATTTTGAAAAAGCGCATATAGCTGCCGCAAGCCTTAATCCTGAAGATGTAAAAAGCCTGGCACCGGGACTGTCTCTTGCACTTCTGACCATGTATGAATACAGGATAGGTTTTTATGTAAAAAAAGGAAACCCCAGAAATATTACTTCTGTTCAGGATCTTGCAAAAGAGGACGTGACTTTAACCAACAGGGAAAAGGGAAGCTTGCGCAGGATTTACCTGGACCGAATGATGAAAAAATCTGGAATCAGAAAAGAGCAGATAGCCGGATACGGAAACGAAACCGTGTCTGATATGTCAGCTGCTTCTACCGTATCAGACGGCAGTGCAGATGCAGCAATTGGAGAAGAAATGATCTCCCGGTATTTCACAGATATTGACTTTATTCCTTTGGAAAAAATACCTATGTATCTTATTATGCCTGATGATTCTCTTGAGAAGGCAGGTCTTTCTCCATTTAAAGAAATCATACAGTCTCCGGAATTTAAAAGAGAAATAGAGAATCTCACAGGCTATGACACTTCAAATTCTGGAAAAATAATTTTCTTATAAATAAAAAGATCCCAGGCAAACCGGGATCTTTTTACTTATGCCAGCATTGTTTTTCCTATAAAATATCCAAGTACAAGAATACCAAGCACGATTCTGTACCATCCAAAGGCTTTAAAATCATGTTTCTTTATATATCCCATCAGGAATTTAATGGCAACGATGGAAACCAGAAATGCCACAATCATTCCTACTACCAGGACGATCACTTCAGCAGCCGTAAAAGAAAAGCCAAATTTCAGAAGTTTCAGAAGACTGGCCCCAAACATAACCGGAATTCCAAGAAAGAAGGTAAATTCCGCAGCTACAGTTCTTGATGTTCCTGCCAGTATTCCTCCGATAATGGTAGAGCCTGAACGGGATGTTCCCGGGATCACTGAAAGAACCTGAAACAATCCAATAATAAATGCAGTCTTAAAGGAAAGATTCTGAAGACTTGTGCAGACAGGCTTTCTCTTTTTATTATAATTCTCGATTACAATAAAAAACACACCATAAACGATCAGTGCAATGGCAACCACCACATAATTATTGAACTTTTCTTCAATCATATCATTAAATGGAAGTCCTATAAGTATGGTTGGAATGCATGCCACTATGATCTTAAACCACAAAATCCACTTATCCTTGTCACAGAATTTTTCCACAAAGGTTAAAATACCCCGGGAAACTGCAGGCTGCCTGTCTAGCATTGCCTGTGTTTTTTTTGATATCTGTTTAATGTGAAAGGGCCACAGCTTATGCCAGTACAGTACCACCACAGCCAGAATTGCTCCCAGCTGGATCACCACAAGAAACAGATTCTTAAATTCATCTGTCATATTCAGATGGATAAATTCATCCACCAGAATCATATGTCCTGTACTGCTGATGGGAAGCCATTCTGTAATGCCCTCCACAATACCCAGAAAAATAACTTTTAAAAGTTCAAAAAAGTTCATATTATATTCCCTTACCTTCTTGCAATTGTTGCAATATCAATCAGAGACAGATTATGAAGATC
>JAQYGS010000067.1 GCA_028722515.1 Clostridia bacterium
GTCAATTCCAAACTGTAAGATTCGTTTTTTAACTTTGTAAACATAAAAAGTTCTTCCAACATTTCATTCAGACTATGAATTCTTTCGTGGATAATGCTTAAATAACGTTTCTGATCCTCTATATTTTCACATTCTTCCATTAGCTGGAAATATCCGTCCAAAGATGTCAGTGGTGTGCGGATATCATGAGAAAGATTTGTATAAGTGTCCGCAATCAGAGCTTCTTTCTCCTGATAATGCTGCTTCTCTTTTCTTCGCAGTTCCAGAAGCTCATTCAACTTGTCAGAAAGCTTTCCTATTCCACCCACATCAAATTCATGGTTAATCAACATGTTACTGTCATGTTTCATCATAAACGCCAATTGGCGGCAGATGTCTTTCACCTGCCGCTGGTATTTCCACATAATAATAAATTGTAAGATAATAATTCCTGCTAATATCCCAATTACGATATACATCCGTTAAATATCCCTCTTTTGAAAAACAACGCTGCTTACTGATATCATCATAACGATGAACACTATTGCCACACCAAATGCCGCCAAACACTCATTTCCACTCGGATTCATAGGAAGCAGTGATAATTTTCCTGTTATCGTATACTTATAAATCTGGAAATTCTGAATTCCTATTTTTTGAATAGCACTATTGATCACCCCATACACAATGGTCATTACATTCATGCTAAGACAGACAGCAATGACCATGCTGATTACATTATTTTTCAAAATAATTGCAATCGCCATACAAATCAGCACAAGTGCATAATGAAGAGCCAGTTCAGTCACAAAATAAGATAAAATTGCCTTTGTATTTCCCCATTCCAATTCCCCGAAAACAATACCATTCGCCGCTGCCTGAAATAAGAATGCACCTGCCATTGTCAGTACCGTAAAGACAGCCAAGGCAATTGCTCTGGAAAAAATCAGAGTTCCTCTATTTCTAACCTGACCTCCTATATTCTTAATATATCCGCTACTGATATCCGCTGTTGAAAACAGAACAGTAAAAATCACCAAAAGCAGTGCATACAATTTTCCTTGGGAATTGGCAAAAAAGATATCATATACCGTCACCTTTTCTCCCGGCTCCGTAGGCAGCGTTACCATCATTCCCACATTAATATTATCCACAGTAGGTTCAGTAACCTGCTCCTGTTTCATGGCATCCTTTTCAGTCAAAAGCTCATAATCTGTCTTGCATAAAGATGTTGTAATCAATAATATTGCTGCCAGTACGATCCAGATTACATACATACTTTTGGTTTTAAGCATCCGGTATAAATCCATTTTTATTATATTAAGCATGATCCGCACCTCCCGTCAGATTCAGAAAATAAGTTTCCAGTTCTTCACTGGTTATGGAAATCCCTTTTACCGGAATTCCTGACTTTGCAAGTTCCATATTCAACGCTGCACTTTCATTCAATCGTTCAAAAATATGAATATGCTCTTTATCTGTTACCTGATAGTTAGTAAATCCCATAGAATCCAGCACCGGAATCGCCTGTTTCGGATGATCCAATGTCAACTCTATCCGTTCACTGCATCTTCTTATTAATTCTTCTCTTGTAATTTCCTGTAATAAACTTCCATTATGAATAATTCCATAATCAGTAGCAATCTTCGATAATTCCTCAAGAATATGACTGGAAATGCATATTGTCATATTCTTCTCTTTCTGAAGTCTCTGAATCGTATCCCGGATCTCTGCAATACCCTGTGGATCCAATCCATTGATTGGCTCATCAAGAACTAATAAATCTGGTTCTCCAACCAAAGCAAGACCAATTCCCAAACGCTGTTTCATTCCAAGTGAAAAATGTTTTGTTTTTTTCTTTCCCACATCCTCCAGACCGATAATTCTCAATATTTCTTCAATATAACTTTTTTTCTTTATTCCAAACAGCTTGCATTTGATATTCAGATTTTCATATGCAGTCATATTTCCATAAAGTCCCGGTGCCTCAATCAGACATCCAATCCGTGATCGAACTTTTTGCAAATCCTTTCCCTTGTATCCGAACATCTCGATTTCTCCACAAGTTGGCTTGGAAAGTCCACTGATCATCTTCAGACAAGTTGTCTTCCCAGCTCCATTCCGACCGATAAAACCATAAATAGCACCTTTTTTAATATGCATATTGACACTGTCCACAGCTTTATGGTGTCCATATTGCTTAGTCAAATTTCTTGTTTCCAATAACATTTCGCTCAAGTTTTTCATCTCCTTTTTCTTATCTGCATTTATCATAAAGGAATAATCCTAATCAAACGCAAATAAAAAGTAAAAAAAGAGTAAAGATTATAGATGAAGACGATAACCAATTCCCCAGATTGTTTCAATATATTCCTCAGATGTAACTGTTTTGATCTTTTTACGAATATTGCTTATATGTACATCCAGAGTCTTTGTTTCACCCATATAGGGTTCGTCCCACGCATATTCAAAAATGTCCTCTTTACTGAAAACCTGCTTCGGATTCCTGAGCAGTAATTCTAAAATCGCAAACTCCTGTTTTGTTATCTTAGGAAGTATTTTCCCATCAATTTTGACCTGAAAAGTATCTCTGTTCAATACCATTTTTCTAAATGAAAGATTATGCTCTTCTTCTGTTTCCTTTTCTTCTTTATGACGGAGCTGTACCTGAATTCTCGCCAGCACTTCTCTAATTTCAAATGGTTTCGTTATATAATCATCAGCTCCATTGGTTAAAACCTGTACTTTTTCGTCCAATCCATCTTTTGCGGTCAGCACAATAACTGGAAGTTTACCTTTCTTTCGTATCTCTTCTAGAACCTCTTCTCCTGTGATTCCTGGAAGCATTAGATCCAGTAACACCAGTGCATAGTTATGTTCCGGCATATTTAAAAGCAACTTTGCTTCTGTTCCGGAAAATGCCTGTTCGCAAGAATATCCTGCTTTGGATAGTGCTTCTCGAAGCAGATTGTTGATATTTGTATCATCATCTACAATCAGTATTCTCTGCATAATTGTTCACTCCTCTATTTTACACTGTGAAGACATTATATTCTTGCATTATATGCCTTTCCCTCTTTTTCTGCAATCACTCTCCACAGATCTCCGGAATTCTCAGATACACTTCGGTTTTGGTTCCGGTACATCCCATACTTTTTGATCCAGCTGAACTTATAATTTTCAGTATTACTGTGCTTCCAAGATGCGTATATCACTTTTTCCTTACCATTCTTCCTGTATTTCTCCATAAGTGCTTTCGCAACCCTTATCCCGCCCACAAATAGAGCCAAACTAGAGCCATTTTGTAAAACAAATGCCGGAAACCCGCATAAATACAGGTTTTCGGCATTTCTGTCCGTTATTCAAACTCCCTAACTCAATCCTTGTCTTAAACATTTTTGTTAAGGCGTTCTGTTATGATTTGACTCCATTTGGTTTCATCTGCACCAATCACATGTGCTGTATGAGCTAATGTTATCAAATTGTTATCAGTATTATGTTATCA
Source organism: Clostridia bacterium (assembly GCA_028722515.1). Taxonomy (GTDB): domain Bacteria; phylum Bacillota; class Clostridia; order Lachnospirales; family Lachnospiraceae; genus Blautia_A. The sequence goes on from JAQYGS010000067.1 coordinate 3,485, forward strand.
CATGTTAAATAGAT
>JAQYGS010000068.1 GCA_028722515.1 Clostridia bacterium
ATCGGTACTGCCGTTCTTATGGATGCCTGCAGGAAATACGGAATCAAACGTTACCATCAGGTTTACACAGATGAAGTTTAAGGAGATCTGCCTCTGGACAGACCGGATCTGTTTTTTACAGAGGAGACACCCATCCACACCAGCAGCCCTTACAGCTCTTCCAAGGCTTCTGCGGATCTTCTGGTTCTTGCCTACCACAGAACCTACGGTCTGCCTGTAACCATCAGCCGCTGCTCAAATAACTATGGTCCTTACCATTTCCCGGAGAAACTGATTCCGCTGATGATCATCAATGCCCTTCATGACAAGCCCCTTCCTGTATACGGCAAAGGTGAAAATGTCCGTGACTGGCTGTATGTGGAGGATCACTGCCGTGCTATTGACCTGATCATCCATAAAGGAAAAGTAGGCGAGGTTTATAATGTAGGCGGCCATAATGAGATGCGAAATATTGACATTGTTAAGATCATCTGCAGGGAACTTGGCAAACCGGAAAGCCTGATCACTCATGTGGAAGACAGAAAAGGACATGATATGCGTTATGCCATTGATCCTACTAAGATTCACAATGAACTGGGCTGGCTTCCGGAAACCAAATTTGAAGACGGAATCAAAAAGACTATCCAGTGGTACCTGAATAACAGAGAATGGTGGGAGACCATTATCTCAGGTGAGTACCAGAATTACTATGATGAAATGTACGGACACCGTAAGGAGGTATGATCTATGAGAGTTTTTGTAACAGGTGTTGGGGGACAGCTTGGCCATGACGTGATGAATGAGCTGGCAAAGAGAGGCTATGAAGGAGTGGGCAGTGACATCGCTCCTTCCTACAGTGGAATCCAGGACGGAACTTCTGTTACCACTATGCCTTATGTACAGATGGATATTACAGATAAAGCTTCTGTGGAGAAAGTGATCAGAGAGGCACATGTGGATGCTGTGATCCACTGTGCTGCCTGGACTGCTGTTGACGCTGCAGAAGAGGAAGAAAACCAGCCAAAAGTCCGCCTGGTAAACGTAACCGGGACTCAGAATATTGCAGATGTATGTAAAGAACTGGACATTAAAATTCTGTACCTGTCCACAGATTATGTATTCGATGGCCAGGGAACCACTCCATGGGAGCCGGACTGCAAAGATTATAAGCCTTTAAATGTATACGGTCAGACCAAGCTTGATGGAGAGCTTGCCGTTTCCGGAACTGTTAAGAAATTCTTTATTGTCCGGATTGCATGGGTTTTTGGCAAAAACGGGAAAAACTTTATCAAGACTATGATCAATCTTGGCAAAACCCACCATACTCTTTCTGTGGTCAATGACCAGATCGGTACTCCTACCTATACTTATGATCTGGCACGTCTTCTGGTGGATATGATCCTGACTGACAAATACGGTTACTATCATGCTACCAACGAGGGCGGCTATATCAGCTGGTATGATTTCACTAAAGAAATCTTCCGCCAGGCTGCTGCCATGGGGCATCCGGAATATCTGCCTGAAAACCTGACAGTAAATTCCGTCACCACAGCACAATATGGTGTTTCCAAGGCTGCAAGGCCCTTCAACAGCAGACTAGATAAGAGCAAGCTTACAAAAAACGGCTTCACTCCTCTTCCCACCTGGCAGGATGCCTTAAGCCGCTATCTTAAAGAACTGGATTTCTGACCTGAATATTTTTTTGTATATGCAAAAGCCCATACCTTCTCACCTGGAGAAAGCATGGGCTTTCTTTTATAATTTATTTCGGATCAGAATGTAAATTTGTCTGCAAAATATGCATCCAGTTCATCAATCTTCACACGAACCTGTTCCATGGTATCACGGTCACGGATGGTAACTGCACCATCTGTCTCAGAATCAAAGTCATAGGTTACGCAGAATGGAGTTCCGATCTCATCCTGTCTTCTGTAACGCTTACCGATATTTCCACGGTCATCATACTCGCAGTTGTATTTTTTGCTCAGCTGCTGATAAATCTTCTCGGCGCCGCCTGCAAGCTTCTTGGAAAGAGGAAGCACACCAATCTTTACAGGTGCCAGTGCAGGATGGAAATGAAGGACAGTACGCACATCGTTCTTCTCTGCATCCAGAACCTCCTCATCATAAGCACTGCACAGAAAAGCAAGAACCATACGGTCAGCACCCAGTGAAGGCTCGATTACATAAGGAATATATTTCTCTTTCTTCTCATCATCGAAATAGGTCAGATCCTGGCCGGATACATTCTGATGCTGGGTCAGGTCATAATCGGTTCTGTCTGCAATTCCCCACAGCTCGCCCCATCCGAATGGGAAGAGGAATTCCACATCTGTGGTGGCTTTACTGTAGAAACAGAGCTCTTCCGGTGAATGATCGCGGTAACGTACCTCTTCTTTCTTAAGTCCAAGGGAGTATAACCAGTCAAGGCAGAACTGCTTCCAGTATGCAAACCATTCAAGATCAGTGCCCGGCTCGCAGAAGAATTCCAGTTCCATCTGCTCAAATTCACGGGTACGGAAAGTGAAGTTACCCGGTGTGATCTCATTTCGGAAGGATTTACCGATCTGGCCGATACCAAATGGAATCTTCTTTCTTGAAGTTCTCTGTACATTCTTAAAGTTAACAAAGATACCCTGGGCTGTCTCCGGTCTTAAGTATACGGTATTCTTGGCATCTTCAGTCACACCCTGGAAGGTCTTGAACATCAGGTTGAACTGACGGATATCGGTGAAATTATGTTTGCCGCAGCTGGGGCATGGGATCTGATGCTCTTCGATGAAATTCATCATCTTCTCCTGAGACCATGCATCTACGGAACCATCCAGCTCGATTCCATTCTCCTGGCTGTAATCCTCGATCAGTTTATCTGCACGGAAACGCTCATGGCATTCCTTACAATCCATAAGAGGATCGGAAAATCCGCCCAGATGTCCGGATGCCACCCATGTCTGAGGATTCATAAGAATGGCACAGTCTACACCCACATTATAGGGAGATTCCTGAACAAATTTCTGCCACCAGGCTTTCTTTACGTTATTCTTCAGTTCCACTCCAAGATTTCCATAGTCCCATGTATTTGCAAGACCGCCATAAATTTCAGAGCCCGGATAGACAAATCCTCTTGCCTTGGCCAGAGCTACAATTTTATCCATTGTTTTTTCCATCGTTGTTCTCCTTGTTCTTCTTCACAATTTATGACAGGATCAGGAATTCCTGCCACATAATACAGCTATTATAACTTTATCTTATTTCTTTTGCAAGGTATCTCAGGTCATTATTTCCAGAATTTCAAGGCTTTTGAACCTTTTGTCCGTGTTGGAAGAAATATAGCTATGTATATGCTGCTCCATTTCAAGAAGCACTTCTTCCTTCACAGCAAAGGTATACAGCTTCCCCATGGGAGCTGTGACAATATATTTCATAGCGTACAGAGCTCCATGAGAAATCCTGCGGGCATCTAACACCTGCCTTAGGCATCTTTTATGAAGGACTCCATGCTCTTCCTGGGAAAAAAAGAGTTCATCTTCATCCTGTATGGTTTCCGAACAGCATACGCACTGAAAAAGAGAGGGGCACATTCCCTGAATCGCCATCATACGAAGTTCAAAGATGCACCTTACCAGCCTGTCATCAATGTTTGGATTCAGAAGTGCCTTCACGGTAACGTACAGAAGATTCATGGATTCCTTCTCATCCGTCCCTTCCTGCCCGAAATAGTCAGCAATCTCCAGGAAGTAATATCCATAGTAAATTCCAGGCTGTTCTCCTGCAAGCTCCACGAAGTGATGAGTCACGTTTACCTGATTCAGATTGTAGCTGCTGCGCCCTTCATAGAGAGTGAAGGTGCCGAACACAAAAGGATTGGCCGCAGCCATAAACTGGCTGCCCGGACGTCTGGCTCCTTTGGCAAAGGCAGAAATTTTTCCTCTTTCTCTTGTAAGAAGTACGATCCGCTTGTCATAATCTCCTACAGGCATGGCAGAGAGAACTACCCCCTGCACAGTAATCAGGTCACTCATTCTTTCCTTCCTTTATCAGATTTCTTTTCTGTCATATCCGAAGTTCTTAATCATAAAATCGCTGTCACGCCAGTCCTTCTTTACCTTGACCCATAGCTTCAGGTTCACCTTGGATTGAAGCATACGTTCAATCTCAAATCTTGCATTGCTGCCGATTTTTTTCAGCATGGCTCCCTGTTTTCCGATAATGATTCCCTTGTGGGAATCTTTCTCACAGATTATAGTAGCATCAATATCTACAATGGGATTTTTGCCGGGACGTGTTTTCATCCTCTCAATGGCAACTGCGATTCCATGAGGGATCTCTGCGTCCAGGGCATGAAGAGCCTTCTCCCTGATGATCTCTGCCACGATCTGACGCTGAGGCTGGTCAGTTATGGTATCTTCGTCATAATACATAGGGCCATAGGGAAGATATTTCAGAATACACCCGATGATGTCCTGTGTATTCTGGCCCCGCAGTGCGGAGCATGGAATGATCTCAGCGAAATCGCACACCTTACGGTAAGCGTCAATGGCCGGAAGGATTTTCTCTTTTTCCACCGTATCAATTTTATTGATGATCAGAATGACAGGAACTCCGATTCCTTTCAGTTCTTCAGCGATCCGCTGCTCTCCTGCCCCTATGAAGGTGCTGGGCTCAACCAGCCACATAATAGCATCTACTTCTTTGAGCGTACGCTCTGCCACTTCCACCATATACTCTCCCAGTTTATTCTTTGCCTTATGAATGCCGGGAGTATCCAGAAAAATGATCTGGCCTTCTTCACAGGTGTATACGGTCTGAATGCGGTTTCTGGTTGTCTGGGGTTTCTTGGATGTAATGGCAATTTTCTGACCGATCAGCCGGTTCATAAGAGTGGATTTTCCCACATTTGGCCTTCCGATAATTGCCACAAACCCGGATTTAAAATTTTCTTTCATACGTTTTTATCCTTTAACAATTGATCAAAGATTTCACTTCATTAAATATATCAGAAGCTTTTTCGATTTTGCTTTCGCTTCCCACCACGCAGATCTGTCCTGCATCAAGGACAGCCTGTACCACATCTGCCAGTGCACGGATATCTTCTACTGTGGCGCCAAGGATCTGGTCTCTTTCTTTCTGAAGCATTTCTTCTGTGACACCGCAGAAATACGCGGATTTTGAAACAGCACCCTTCATCTGGGGTGTCTTTGGCACATCCTTTCCGCTGATGGTACCTATGATATATTTGGTCATTTCCCGTTCATCTGCCTGGAAAGTTCGGATATAATCCACGATTCCCTGGAATACTTCAAGAGTCCGCTTAAGATGAGGATCTCTGTAGGATACGAGATAGCTTTCTCCTGTCCGCTTAAATCCGCTCATACATCCGTAGGCGCCGCCCTTGACACGTAGATTGATCCACAGATAATCATAACTTAAGATCACCTTCAGAATCTCCAGAGCGCCTGTATATTCCAGGCCTTTTTTCTTAAAGTTTCCGGTCTGGGCCACATACTGAACCTGTCCGGAGGTTTTAAAGCCTTCATTTTTCTTTACACAGGTAATACTGCCTGAAGATTTCTCTACCGGTTCTGTGCAGAGCTTTGCTTTCAGTTCCTTAGTCAGTCTCTTTATTTCTTCCAGAGATTCTCTCTCACCTGTATAACTGATCATAAGGTTTTCAGGACGAAGGATCTGTTTCATAAGTTTATGAAGTTCCTGAACTGCCTCCTCTTTTCTGCTGTCAAACTCTTTTTCCAGTTTCTCAATAAACTGATAATAACCCACACCTGCCATCTCATCCTGAAAAGCTGCCATTGGAGATGAATAGGATGTTCCTCTTAATACAGCAGTAGCGTGTCCATTTCCGATCAGGCTTGCCTGAGCCCTGGATTTCACAGATGCAATGATCTCATAAAGTCTTGCCGTGTCCTTAAGACTTGATGTATTCAGTATCTCATCTACCATTTCAAACAGGAAAGGCATTTGAGGATAAAGAGCCTTGCCCCGCACAGAAAATGCAGAATGGAATTCTTCTGTGGAATCTGCTTTGTCAAACACCTCTACTCCACAGTTAATTCCTCCTGTACCTGCATTGATCTCATTGAACAGCTCTCCGTAGGTGTATCCTGCCGTATCCACATATCCCAAAACGGACTTCAGAAGTCCAAGCCAGTGGATCTGCTCAGGTGCAAGATCATCTGTCTTAAACATGATATCTATATAGCCTATCCCGTTTGTACACACATCATGGTAGAGAAACAGACTTTTATCCACAGAAAGTTCCTCATTGGCCAGAGTATCTGCTTCTTTTCTGATATCGCTTCTCTTAAGCATGGGGATGGTCTTCAATGCTTCAGGATCTTCTCCTGCTTCCTGATACTCTTCCAGTTCTCTTGTTTTCTTAACCAGTTCATCAAGTTCCTGCTCAGAAAGACTGCTTCTGTATGCTTCCAGCTTGTCCTCCAGTGCTTTCTCTCTTCTGGCAGCAAGCCCTTTCTTTGGAAGCAAAGTAAGCACGCATCCAAAAGTATTGTCCAGAAGGTATTTCCGGATCAGTTCTTCAAAATATCCTTCATTTACCGCTTTTTTCAGCCGGTCAAAAACTGCAAGCTGCTGCACCTGTGAAAATGGATGTTCTTCTTCATACAGCCAGTCGCCCAGAATATCCAGCCCATACATAAGTCCCTTTGGATAGGAGGAAAAATCTGCCTCACGGTACCTGAATTCAAAATAGTTGATTCCAGCTTCCAGAGCTTTTTTATCAATGCCGTTTTCCACAATGTCTTCAAGAACTTTACGAATAATGGAGACAAATTCTTCTTTTCTGTCAGGATTAGAGCCTTTGACTACCACGGAGAAATAGGTCTGCAGAATTCCATCCTCGTATCCGCCGTAGACATCCTTACCGATTCCTGCGTCCAGCAGAGCTTTCTTTAAGGGTGCCCCGGGAGCACTGAGAAGTGCATAATCCAGCACCTCAAAGGCTGTGGATTTCATTACATCCAGTGTATTTCCGGTAACCATATTATAGGAAAGATAAGTATTGTCCTCTTCTCCCTCTTCTTCCCCCACCGGATATTCCACATCTACGTCCTTGAAACTGTCAAAAGCCTTCTGCTCTTTAATTTCAGAATTCACATCCAGATGATCAAAGTGTGAAAGATAGTGTTTGTCAATAAAATCCAGCTTCTCTTCCATATCCATATTTCCATACAGATAAATAAAGCTGTTGGATGGATGGTAGTAGGTCTTATGGAAATTCAGAAATTCTTCATAAGTCAGATCCGGAATGTTCTCAGGATTTCCGCCGGATTCACATCCATAGGTAGTATCTGGAAACAGAGAATTCATTATTTCTCTCTCCAGGACTTCATCGGGAGAAGAAAAAGCTCCTTTCATTTCATTATAAACAACACCATTATACATAAGGGGACCTTGAGGTTTTTCCAGATGGTAGCTCCAGCCCTCCTGACGGAAAATTTCCTCTCTCTTATAAATATTGGGATAAAACACAGCGTCCAGATATACATGCATCAGATTCTGAAAATCCTGGTCGTTACAGCTGGCCACAGGATAGCATGTCTTATCCGGATAGGTCATAGCATTCAGAAAAGTATTCAGAGATCCCTTCACCAGTTCCACAAAGGGATCCTTAAGTGGAAATTCCCTGGAACCGCACAGGACACTGTGCTCCAGAATGTGGGCAACACCTGTGCTGTCCTTAGGTGGTGTACGGAATGCTATATTAAATACTTTATTCTCATCATTGTTCTCTATGAGCATGACTCTTGCGCCCGTTTTTCTGTGACGAAGGAGCCAGCCTTTAGAATGAATGTCTGTCAGATCTTCTTCTTTAATTACTTCATAAGCTTTAAGATTCTCTTTATTCATCTTTTCCTCCGGTTCTTTTATAATCCGCCCTCTCCTGGAAAATGCAGCTCATATACTTCTTTCGCAGCTCTTGTAATAAGATCCAGTTCTTCCTCCAGATTCAGATTGACCGGAAGACGGACTGCTGTTTCATAAATATCTTTCTTAAGTTTATTTTTCGCATTTTCTTCCTTGATAGGCATGATTCCAAACAACTGGGTATTATATGTTTTGTCTATTTTACACAATTCCATATAGGTGTGCACCAGATGACAGCATTCTCTGTATAAAAGCTCTTTATGCAGATCGCTTTTCTCCTGAAACTCCTGAAATTTAAGTTTGTTCATCTGTTTCAGGATTTCCTTCCTTGCAGCCTTCCACCCGAAAAATTTCCCTGAACTATTTCTGTTACATTCCATAGTCATCCACAGTCCCAGAAAACCGTCTGCCGGCCCGTCTGTCTTTTTCTCCCCGGGAGTGCCATAACGTATCTCCCACAGCTGCTGTCTTAGTGCATTTGCCTCTTCATCTTCTCCCGAACTTACAGATTCATCAAGAAGTTTCTTCCTTTTCAACGGATCAGGTTCTTTATAATAAAGAGCGATTGTCGGTGTATCCATACTATATATCCTTTCTCTTATCATTATTTCCTTAAAAGAATCTTCTGATTCCCATAACTTTATGTGAAAAAAGCAGCAGCGCGTTTTTCGCGCTACTGCCATTATAACAAATCCTTCCAGAAATAGATAGCCCTTATTTGATAGTTGAAACGCTGTCAAATTCATCTGTGATCTCTTTGGAAGGTGCCTTGGTAGCAAGGCTGAAGATCACGATCATAGCAAGACTTACGGCAAAACCCACTGCCAGGGAATAAAGTCCTGTATAGGCTCCCAGAGTCTGTCCTCCTGCAAGAGGAAGATAATCCCAGATCATAACTGTCAAACCTCCGGATACGATACCTGCCACAGCACCTGCCAGGTTGGTTCTTCTCCAGAACAGAGACATAACCACGGTTGGACCAAATGCAGCTCCCAAACCTGCCCAGGCATTGGATACAAGTCCCATAATGCTGCTGTCAGGATTCCAGGCAATGACAAATGCGATAACAGAAACAATGATTACAGTAAAACGTCCCACCCGGAGAATCTCCTTGGAATCTGCGTCCTTTTTTACAAACTGATGATACAGATCCTCAGATGCCGCTGATGCAGTTACAAGAAGCTGTGAATCTGCTGTAGACATAATTGCGGCAAGAATTCCGCAGAGGAAAATTCCGCCGATAAAGGGCAATGCCAGATCCGACGTAAAGAGCTTCTCTATCATCTGAATAAACACGCTCTCTGTAGAAGCGGCACCGTTCTCTCCAAGTACGGTCGGAAGGAGATATGCACGGCCGATCACTCCGATAAAGCATGCAGCTGCCAGAGACAGGATTACCCATACAATGGCAATCACACTGGATTTTTTTAATTCCTTCTGACTCTTTACAGCCATAAAACGGGTAAGGATATGTGGCATTCCACAGTATCCAAGTCCCCATGCCAGCTGGGAAAAGATTTCTACAAAGGTATAGGGTCTGTCACCGTTCTCAAAAGGATTCAGGAAAGCTGCCGCTCCTCCTACCACATTGCTCTGCGCCAGAAGATCATGTAAATTTCCGGGAAGCATGCAATATGCAACAATAGGAACCACAAGAAGTCCTATCAGCATCAATGTTCCCTGAACAAAGTCTGTAACACATACAGCCATAAATCCACCCATAAATGTGTAACAGAGAATAACAGCTGCCCCGATAGCCAGAGCCATATGATAATCTATGCCAAAGACCGTGTTAAAAAGCTTGCCTCCTGCTGCCAGAGCTGATGCGGTATACACCAGGAAGAAAATCATAATAACGATAGAAGAGATCAGAAGCAGAATTCTCTTTTTATCTCTGTAACGATTTTCCAGAAAAGCAGGAATAGTTAAAGAGTTATTGGCTGCAATTGTATATTTGCGAAGCCTCTTGGAAATAAACACCCAGTTCAGTATGGTTCCAATGCAAAGTCCTACAGCAATCCATATCTGCCCGGTACCCATAGCATAAATGGCACCAGGGAGTCCCATAAGAAGCCATCCGCTCATATCCGATGCCTGAGCCGAAAGAGCAGCCACCCATGCATTCAGTCCCCGGCCTCCTAGAAAATAGTCTTCTGAATTCTTTGTTTTTTTCATATAAACTGCACCGATCACTATCATAAATAAAAGATAGACTACAAATGCAGCCAATATTGTCAACGTTGTACCACTCAAGGTTATTCCTCCTCTTTCTCTTTCATGTATTTCTACACTTTACCATATCAGAGGCATATAGTGCAAGTATATTTCTTATTTTTTGTGTTTTTTTCTTCCACCTTTTAAATATACGTTTTTTACATAAGAAAGCATGGCATCTTCCCCGTGATCATTCAAAATACGAAGAAGTGCCTCCAGATCCCTTTTGGTCTTCGGATGGAGGAACCAGAGTTTCTCTTTACTCTTCAGGAAATATTTCAAGGGTTCTGTATTATTGTAAGCATCACCCAGATAAACCCTGCTTGCACTGATCCTGTCCATAACCATTTCAGCTATATACTTCCTGGGCATAGGTACTCCCCCGATCACATGTTTATCTCCCGGCACATAGTCGATCCAGTATTCATAATGATGTTTGTTTCTTCCTTTGTGATGAAGCCATGCACTGGAAAGCCCTGTGTCTTCTCTCTCTGCGTTATTAGGACTTCTGTTTCCCTGATAATACTTACATCCTACCCAGAATTCTGACGGGGAATATTTGGACATATCATGAAGTAATCCCTGTCTGTAAAGTCCCACACGGAAACAATAATACATTACCCACGCCTTATGCCGTGTAATCGTTTTAAAGTGAAGCCATGGATGAATCATCCTTTTCCTCCATTTCCGCCAGAAGAACTACGATACTCCGGGGATTTATTCCCAGTTTCCGGCTGTATTCTTCATAATTTTCATGGAAAAATCCATTTTCCTCTGAGGCACTGGTATCAATGACTTTCTTCCATTTCCTGTCGCCTGGCAGGTTGGGAAGAGCAATCTCCCTGTATTCCCAGTGAAAATTACAGGCAATATAAATATAGTCATCTGGTCTGCCATCCTGTCTTATGGCATAGGCACCATTGTACATAATGCCCAGAAGCCTTGAAGTATTCTCAGAATTAAGAAACCATGCCCTCTCCCCGTGAAGAGAAACATCCGGCAAGCCCTGCGTATGATAATCTGTTCCCTGAAGGGAAACCTGTGTATGAAGGACAGGATGTTCCTTTCTGAATGCAATCGCCTGTGTTACAAAATCCAGAAGCTGTTGATTTTTTTTCAATCCTTTCCAACAGGTCCACCCTACAGGATTGTCCTGACAATATGCGTTATTATTACCACCCTGGGAATTTCCGATTTCATCTCCAGCATAGATCATAGGAACTCCCTGGCTTAAAAGCACCATCAGGAATGCATTTCTCACCTGCTGCTCCCTGATCTGCCTGATGCTCTGTTTCCTGCATGGCCCTTCCACTCCACAGTTCCAGGAAAAGTTGTATCCTGTTCCATCTCTGTTTTCTTCTCCATTTGCCTCGTTATGCTTGTAATTATAAGTAACCATATCATTCATGGTAAAGCCATCCTGACTTGCCATATAATTGATCACTGCGTACTTCTCCGGATTTCTTCTCATACGGAAAGAAGCAGACTCCACCATCTCTTCATCACTTTTCAGAAAGCGCCTCATATCCTGCAGAAATCCCTGAGAATATTCTGCAATGCATTTATCCTCCGGATTTTTTTTGCCACTGATCTCATTCTCATTTAAATTAGAAAACATTAATTTCGTATTACTTAAAATTCCATCCTGCATAAGAAGAGAAAACGGGGTTCCATCCCCTACCACATGAAATCCGTCCACATGGTAATAAAGTTTCCAGAACTGAAGAGCACGCAATGCGATAAGAGAATTGACAGAAGACGGAAAATACATTTCCATAATGCACTCTATACCGGCTTTATGAAGTTCCTTCACCAGGTCCCTGAATTCATTCTCCGGCTGGTCTGTAGCACAGTAGGCGCTCTTGGGCGCAAAATAATATCCGGGAATATATCCCCAGAAATTCACATATTTCTCTCTTGTTCTGCTGGATACAAAACTATCCTTCTTTTCCTGCGAAATGCTCTCCATAAATTCATATGCAGGCATCAGTTCAATGGCATTGATGCCCAGCTTCTTCCAATAGGGAACCATTTCCACAAGTGCCTGAAAAGTACCTTTTCTTCCGGTAACAGACGCATTTGCTTTCGTATATCCTCTCACATGAAGCTTATACAGGATCATTTCATGATAAGGCAGATAAGGGCTTCTGTCCTCTTCCCAGTCATAGGAATCCGATGTAAGAAATCCGCAGCGCACCTTATGGGGATCTGGATCCAAATCCGCACCGAAATGTTCTCTTCCATATATCCTGTAGGTACACGGATCTATACAGATTTTTCCATCTATCAGAAAATTATATTCATAGTCCCTTTCGTCAAAATCCCTGAGACAGACAGCGCAGATCCTTCCTGTTCTGGTATCCTTTGTAAAAGGAATCTCCATAACGGGTTTCTTTCCTCTTTTTCTGTAAAGAAGAAGTGATGCACTGACCTCTTCCGGTACCTCCAGGGCAAAATTCATTCCGTTTCCCATCCTGTTCGCACCCAGCATAAGAACCGAGCCCTTTACTGCTTTTATCTTCTTGTGATCAGTTACCATAATGCCTCCTTGTAAGTCACAAATTTATAGTCAGTTCTACAGGACAATGATCCGATCCCATGATTTCTCCATGAATATCAGCTCCCTGCAATTTATCTTTAAGCTGTTGTGATACAATAAAATAATCGATTCTCCACCCTGCGTTCTTCTCACGTGCCCGGAATCTATAGGACCACCAGGAATATTTTCCCTCCACATCCGGATAAAAATACCGGAAAGTATCAATAAATCCATTTTCCAGAAGGTGGGAAAAACAGGCTCTCTCTTCATCCGTGAAGCCTGCGTTCATTCTGTTGGTCTTTGGATTCTTCAGATCTATTTCCTTATGGGCTACATTCATATCGCCGCAGCAGATCACAGGCTTCTTATCCTGAAGCTTCAGAAGGTAAGCAAGAAAGTCTCTCTCCCACTCCATCCTGTAATCCAGCCTCTTCAGCTCACTCTGAGAATTAGGAGTATAGACCGTCACCAGGAAAAAATCCTCAAATTCCAGAGTGATTACTCTCCCTTCCTTATCGTGTTCTTCTATTCTCAGCCCGTAAGTAACTGATACGGGCTCCTTTCTTGTAAATACTGCCGTTCCTGAATACCCTCTCCTGTGTGCATAATTCCAGTACTGATAGTATCCAGGAAGGGAAAGTTCTACCTGCCCCTGCTGGCATTTGGTCTCCTGTATACAAAAAATATCTGCATCCAGTGCACGAAAACTCTCTTCAAATCCCTTCTCCAGACAGGCCCGGATTCCATTTACGTTCCATGAGATCAGTTTCATAATCATATCTCCAATCCAATTCATAAGAGCCAGACATAGTCTGACATGTTAGTTTATTATAACACATTTGGGGGCGGCATACAAATAAAACACGGAAGAAATAATAAAACCCGAAGGGAAATATATACCATTGCAAACACGCTTGCGCTCGGCTCAGCTCGCAGCGGTACTAAGTTCGTTCTGCTAAAACCAGCAGAACTCACTAAGTACCGGCGGCTTCGCAAGGTTTGCAGCCGGTATATATTTCCCTATCCGGGTTCCTATGTATTTCATCCGATAGATCCGCAGTGTGTGTTCTACTTTATTAGCAAATAATCTAATCTCCTGCAGGTTGGAAACAGTGTTCAGGGTTGCAGATTAGTTACACTGCGATAGACTGCATAAGGCAAATTCAGCCTGCCGGGACGCTTACGAGGCTTCCGTCGTGAGGCTGGACTGCTTCCGCCACGAATCAACTGTCTGAACCGAAGGTAAGTTTCGCGAATGCAGGGATGAAATAATATGACCCGGTAAAGGAAATATATACCGTTGCAAACACGCTTTCGCTCGGCTTCGCTCGCAGCGGTACTAGGTTCGTTCTGCTAAAACCTGCAGAACTCACTAAGTACCGGCGGCTTCGCAAGGTTTGCAGCCGGTATATATTTCCCTGTCCGGGTTCCTAATCCGTTACACTGCGATAGACTGCAAACGGCAAATTCAGCTTCCGGGACGCTTACGAGGATTCCGTCGTGAAGGCTGGACTGCTTCCGCCACGAATCAACTGTCTGAGCGCAGCGAGTTTTGTGAGTGGCGGAATAAAAGCTGTCCTGCCGGAACAGGAAACGCAGTGCGTCCCGAAGACTGATTTGCCCTTATATCTGATTTTCATTCAATATCTTTGGAATAGCATAGAATTCCTCCGCTTTGTTTTTGAAAAATGGCCGAAATGGCCCGATATGAATTGGTTTAAAGACTTTTTAAGACATGTAAAATAACAGATATGATTCTATATTAAAGTGTTCACTGGATCATTTTAAGAAACTCATCCACAGAGTTTGCCTTGGAAGCTTTTTTCAGGTAAGACAGTAAAACGCCTTTATCTGATTCGCTCATTATTTTTTCCCGGAGTTCTTCCGGAACTGTCCCCAAATCAGCAAGATAATCCAGAACCATTTCTGCTTTTCCCTCAGATCTGCCGATAGATATCCCTTCGGATATTCCTTCAGCTTTGGCTTCTTCACGCTCTTCTTTGATCAATTCCTTCAATAGCATATAGCGCTCCTCCATTTCACGGCTGGATTTAATTTTATCAACTGCTTCCTTAACACGGCTGACGAACTCATCTTCATAGTCTGTGAGCTCGCTGTCAGTATCCCCTTTCACATATTTAAGGAATTTTACCAGCGACCGGGGTACTTCATCTTCATTTTCCCCGTAGGTACTGAGAAAGATGGTGTGGCTGCCATCCTGCAGGGCAAGTTCTTTATCCTCTTTGCAGATGCTATTAAATGTGTAACAATATTTTTTTCTGAAAAAAGGATCAAAGTCGCAGACAAAAATAACATAGGAATCAG
>JAQYGS010000069.1 GCA_028722515.1 Clostridia bacterium
CAGGATATGTATAGTTTCCAGTGAATATTTATTCAAAAATGAAAAGTATCATAATAATTTAATTGATTTCAGGAGGAATAAGATTATGAAAGAAAAAGTTGTTTTAGCATACTCAGGGGGACTTGATACCACAACCTTAATCCCTTGGTTAAAAGAAACTTTCGATTACGATGTAATATGCTGCTGTGTGAACTGCGGACAGGGAGAAGAACTGGACGGTCTGGATGAAAGAGCTAAGCTTTCCGGTGCGTCCAAATTATATATTGAAGATATAGTAGATGATTTCTGTGATAATTTTATTGTACCATGTGTCCAGGCAGGAGCTGTTTATGAGCATAAATACCTTCTGGGTACTTCTATGGCACGTCCTGCAATCGTAAAGAAGCTTGTAGAAATTGCACGTAAGGAAAATGCAGTAGCAATCTGCCATGGCGCTACCGGTAAAGGTAATGACCAGATTCGTTTTGAACTGGGAATCAAGGCACTTGCTCCTGACATCAAGATTATTGCCCCTTGGCGTATGACTGACAAATGGACTATGAAATCCCGTGAGGATGAAATTGCATACTGTAAGGCTCACGGCATTGATCTTCCTTTTGACGCCAGCCACAGCTACAGCCGTGACAGAAACTTATGGCACATAAGCCATGAAGGCCTGGAGCTTGAAGATCCTTCTCTGGCTCCCAATTATGACAACATGCTGGTTTTAAGCGTTACTCCTGAAAAAGCACCTGATAAAGAGACTGAGATTACTATGACTTTTGAAGCCGGTGTTCCAAAGACTTTAAATGGCAAGGAAATGAAGGTTTCCGAAATCATTACAGAGCTTAACAGATTAGGCGGGGAAAACGGAATCGGTATCGTTGATATTGTAGAAAACCGTGTTGTTGGAATGAAATCACGTGGAGTATATGAAACTCCGGGAGGTACCATCCTTATGGCAGCCCATGACCAGCTGGAAGAACTGACTCTTGACCGCGAGACTATGGAAACAAAGAAGAAACTGGGCAGCCAGATGGCTCAGGTAGTATATGAGGGCAAATGGTTTACTCCTCTGCGGGAAGCAATCCAGGCTTTCGTTGAATCCACCCAGAAATATGTTACAGGTGAAGTAAAGCTGAAACTGTACAAAGGCAATATCATCAAAGCCGGAACAACTTCTCCATACAGCCTGTATAATGAATCTCTTGCTTCCTTTACAACCGGTGATATGTATGATCATCATGACGCTGATGGATTCATTACATTATTTGGTCTTCCTCTGAAGGTTCGTGCAATGATGTTAAACGAAGTTTCCAAAAACCAGAAATAATCTTCACTCATAATGAAACTGCCGGGCAAAAATGCACCGGCAGTTTTTTACAGAAACAGAAATTATACAGATATCTGCTTCTGTTCTATTCTCTTATAGATCCATTCACGGAACAACGTATAAATAACAGATACAAGCGGAATAAAAATCAGCATGCCCACAATTCCCATAAGACTGCCGCCAAGGGTTACCGCAACCAGAACCCAGATTGATGGAAGTCCTACTGAATTTCCCACTACATGTGGATAGATCATATTGCCCTCTATCTGCTGAAGAACAACAAACAAAACCAGAAACATAAAGGCTTTTACAGGACTGACCATAAGAATCAGGAAAAATCCCACCCAGCATCCGATAATTCCTCCGAAAACGGGGATCAGGGCAGTAAAAGCAATGAGCACCCCAACCAGCATTGCATATGGGAATCTGAATATTGTCATAGAAACAAAGAACATAGACCCAAGGATCACTGCTTCAATACACTGTCCTGCAATAAAGCTGGAAAATGTTTTATTCACAAGATGCCATACATGTGCAATATACTTCACAGGTTTCTCGGGTAATAAAGCATAAAATACCTTTTTCACCTGGGAGATCAGTTTTTCTTTCTGCAAAAGAACATAACAGGCAAAAACAAATCCCACGCCAACATTCATTGCAGTACTTAAGATTCCCATAGTAAGAGAAACTGTGGAAGTAACGAAATTATTGACACCATTTTTCAGCACACTTAAAACAGAATCCACGATCTCTTTGGGATTGGTCTCCAGAGAGCCGGCCCATTTAAGGATCTGAGGATTGTTGCTGAAAGTATTCTCAAGCCATTTCTGAAATACCGGAATATTATTCTCAATCCTTCCTATTACATTGACAATTGTAGCACCCAGTTCAGGCACAACCACTTCAATGACGATCACAAGAAGCAAAACCAGAAAGCAGATGGATAGAATCAGACTTAATGGTCTGGACAGTTTCTTCGCCCACTTTTTTTCCTGCTGTCTGGCTTTTCCAAACAGATGACGCTCTATAAACTTCATTGGAACATTTAAAATAAATGCAATCCCGCATCCCAGGATAAAAGGAAACAAAAAACCAAAAACTGTTTCCACAGCATCAATGACCACATTCAGGTTTCTGACACACAAATAAAGCAGTACCGTAAAGGTAACCAGGCCGTATATTTTTTTCATATTATCTTTACTGAGATTCATTTAAACTCCTCTATTTCATCAATTTCTTTCGTTTTACAATAAGACAATACTACTGCATTGTTATTTAGATAGCAAGCACTTTTTCTTTTCCATCATTTTTTGAATTTCATAAAATTTTTTAAACAGATTGACAGGAAAAATATTCTATTCTATAATAAGTTGTACAAACAAAGACTGCCAGAAACTTATATAAGTCCATAATTGGTTGGACGTTTCTACCAACTACCGTAATAGTTGCCTATAGGTTTTATTCTAAAGAAAACCGATGAGACATTATTGCGGTATTTTTTATTTACTATAAAAGTCCCGGACAGCAGTCAAGTAATTCGAAGCAATCAACTTTTAGAAAGAAGGTATGCTGATGAACCAGAGAACATTTGCACTGAAAGGAAACATCTGCTGCAGTGAAACTTCATCCTCTCTCTCCATTTCAGAGAACAGCTATGTAATCTGTGAAGACGGACTGTGTGCCGGTGTATTTCCTTTCCTTCCTGAGAAATACAGAGGAATTCCCTGTATGGATACAAAAGACTGCCTGATCATTCCCGGGCTTACAGATCTTCATCTTCATGCACCTCAGTATGGCTATCGGGCAACGGGAATGGATCTGGAGCTTCTGGACTGGCTGAATACTATTACCTTTCCTCAGGAGGCTCGCTACAGAGATCTGGAATTTGCAGAAAAAGCCTATTCCATCTTTGCAGAGGATCTGAAGAAAACACCCAATACCAGAGCCTGTATTTTTGCCACACTCCATGTTCCGGCCACAGAACTTCTGATGGATCTGATGGATAAAACAGGAATGAAGACCATGGTTGGCAAAGTCAACATGGACAGAAACGGTACACCCCAGCTTCAGGAGGAAAGCGCTGCTGCTTCCGCCTGTGACACGGTAAAATGGATTGAAGATACACTGGATAAATATGAAAATGTAAAGCCCATACTTACTCCCCGTTTCACTCCTTCATGTTCTGATAAACTGATGGAATTACTTTCAGAAATCCAGAAGAAATATAATCTGCCTCTTCAGTCACATCTTTCAGAAAACTATGGAGAAATTGAATGGGTAAAGGAACTCTGTCCCAATACATCATTTTATGGGGAGGCCTACGACCAGTTCGGACTGTTTGGAGGAAGCTGTCCTACCATTATGGCTCACTGTGTTCACTCCTGTGAAGAGGAAATTCAGCTGATGAAGAAACGTGGGGTCTATATTGCCCATTGTCCTCAGTCCAATACCAATCTTGCTTCCGGGATTGCTCCTGTGAGAAAATATCTGGATGAGGGTCTGCATATAGGACTTGGCTCAGATGTTGCAGGTGGCACAAACGCTTCCATCTTTCGCGCAATGACAGATGCCATACAGGTTTCCAAGCTTCGCTGGAGGCTGGTGGATTCTTCCCTGAAGCCCCTTACTCTGGAGGAAGCTTTCTATATGGCCACAGAAGGAGGAGGAGCTTTCTTCGGAAAAGTGGGGAACTTTAAAAAAGGATATGAATTTGATGCAGTTATCCTTGATGACTGTAATCTTTCTTCTCCTCTTGATTTTTCAGTCAAAGACAGACTGGAAAGACTTATTTACCTTTCCGATGACAGGAATATAAAAGGTAAATTTACAGCCGGAAACAAAGTCCTGTAGCTGCAGGGATCACAGGACAGAAATATATTTCAAAGGGGGTTTTTTTATGAAGCTTGATAAACTATTCCACCTGAAAGAGAACCATACTGACGTGAAGACAGAAATCATGGCAGGTATTACCACATTTATGACCATGGCATACATACTGGCGGTCAATCCCAACATACTGGAAGCCGCAGGCATGGACAGAGGTTCTGTATTTACTGCCACAGCCCTGTCCGCCTTTATTGCCACATGCCTTATGGCGCTTCTCTCCAATTACCCATTCGTTCTTGCACCCGGAATGGGATTAAATGCTTATTTCGCCTATACTGTAGTTATTGGAATGGGATACAGCTGGCAGCAGGCACTTGCCGCAGTATTTGTAGAAGGTATTATCTTCATTCTTCTGTCCCTGACCAATGTGCGCGAAGCAATCTTTAATGCCATTCCTATGACCTTAAAGCACGCAGTTTCTGTTGGAATCGGTCTGTTCATTGCCTTTATCGGACTTCAGAATGCCAAGATTGTTATCAATAACGACTCAACTTTGGTAGGTGTGTTTTCCTTTAAACAGTCTATTTCAAACGGAACCTTCCATACAGAAGGCATCACTGTACTCCTTGCACTGATAGGCGTACTGGTTACTGCGGTTCTTCTTGTAAAAAAAGTGAAAGGAAATATCCTGTGGGGAATCCTGATCACATGGGGACTTGGAATCGTCTGCCAGCTTACCGGAATCTACAGACCGGATGCAGCAGCCGGATGGTACAGCCTTCTTCCTGATTTCTCCAACGGAATTTCTGTTCCAAGTATGGCACCAACCTTTATGAAAATGGACTTTTCCATTGTCTTCACCTTTGATTTCGTTGTAATTATGTTTGCTTTCCTCTTTGTAGATATGTTTGATACACTGGGAACTCTCATCGGCGTAGCATCAAAGGCAGACATGCTGGATAAAGAAGGCCGCCTTCCCAAAATTAAAGGTGCTCTTCTTTCTGATGCAATAGGTACAACCGTAGGTGCTGTGTGCGGTACTTCTACAGTAACCACATTTGTGGAAAGTGCTTCAGGAGTTGCTGAAGGTGGACGTACAGGACTGACTTCAATCGTGGCTGCGATTCTGTTTGGATTATCCCTGTTCCTGTCCCCGATCTTCCTAGCCATTCCATCCTTTGCAACGGCTCCTGCCCTGATCATTGTAGGATTCCTGATGCTGACTTCTGTAACCAAGATTGACTTTAACGATCTCACAGAAGCAATCCCGGCATTTATTGCAATCATCGCAATGCCTTTTATGTACAGTATCTCCGAGGGAATTTCCATGGGTGTTATCTCTTATGTACTTATTAATTTAATCGCCGGAAAAGCAAAAGAGAAAAAGATCAGCGTATTGATGTACGTGTTAGCCGTACTCTTTATTTTGAAATATATTCTTATCTGATTCTATGAACAGATGAGCTGAAAAAGAGGCCTCCTGCAGAGGCTTCTTTTTTTATAAACTTCTTTCCGTTTATAAAAATCTGCCGTATAATAGTGACTGCAGTTATTATTTCTCCCACGAACTGTTTAACTATATTATACTTTTTATAATAGGAAGGAATTCACATTATGAAGAAACAAAAGATTCCATTAACAAATTCCCTGTTGCTCTTTCTGGCAGCTACTATTTGGGGTGTAGCCTTTGTAGCTCAAAGTGTGGGTATGGAATATGTAGGCGGATTTACTTTCAATGCAGTCCGCTCCATTATAGGATCCATTGTACTGATTCCCGTTATTTTATTTATAAGACAGAAAGATAAAGCCGGATCCCTTTCCCCTGCAGAAAAAGAAGCCTCCCGGAAAAACCTGGCAGTCGGAGGAATCGCATGTGGTATCTGTCTTTGCCTCGCTTCTAACTTTCAACAATTTGGAATAAAATACACTACTGTAGGCAAGGCGGGATTTATCACAGCCTGTTATATTGTTCTTGTGCCCATTATAGGATTATTCCTGGGTAAAAAATGCAGCCGTTTTATCTGGGCAGCAGTAGCTATGGCCCTTGCAGGGCTGTATCTTCTCTGCATTACTGACGGATTTTCCATTGGAAAAGGAGATATTCTTGTACTGATCTGTGCTTTTTTATTTTCTTTTCACATCCTGATCATTGATTATTTTTCTCCCAAAGTCAACGGTGTGGAATTATCCTGCATCCAGTTCCTTGTATGCGGAATTATTTCCGGAATCTGTGCCCTTATTTTTGAGCATCCTCAGATTTCCTCCATACTGGCAGCCTGGCAGCCTATCCTGTATGCCGGAGCTATGTCCTGTGGTGTAGCCTATACGCTGCAGATCATCGGGCAAAAAAATATGAATCCCACAGTAGCATCCCTGATCCTCAGCCTGGAATCCTGCGTTTCCGTTCTGGCAGGCTGGCTCATTCTGGGGCAGAAATTAAGTATCCGTGAGATTCTTGGCTGTTTCATAATGTTTGGAGCCATTATTCTGGCTCAGCTTCCTCAGAAGGAAACTGCTAAAATATAAAAATAAAACGAAGGGAGAATTCATATGTTAAAAACATTGACCGCTCAGATCAAGGAATACAAAAAAGCATCCCTTCTCACACCCGTTTTCATGATTCTCGAAGTTCTTTTTGAGACGTTGATTCCCATCGTAATGGCATCTATCATTGACAAAGGTGTAGAGACAGGAGATATCGGCCATATATGCCGTATGGGACTTGTAATGGCTTTCCTTGCTCTTATGGGTCTGATCACAGGTATCCTTGGAGGAAAATATGGTGCGCTGGCATCCACAGGCTTTGCCAAAAATCTCAGGCAGGCTATGTTTACCAATATCCAGTCTTTCTCTTTTTCCAACATTGATAAATACAGCACACCAAGCCTGATCACCCGTCTTACGACGGACGTAACCAATCTTCAGAATGCTTATCAGATGATCCTGCGTATGTGCACCCGGGCTCCGGCCAGCCTGATCTGTGCCATGGTTATGGCATTTCTGATCAACGCAAAGCTTGCCAGCATTTATCTTCTGGCAGTAATCTTTCTGGGGGTCTGTCTGTTCTTCATTATCCGAAAAGCCAACCGGTATTTTCAAGAGGTTTTTCGCAAGTACGATGACCTGAATGCAAGCGTACAGGAAAATATTTCTGCCATCCGTGTAGTTAAAGCCTATGTGCGGGAAGACCATGAGATTTCCAGATTCCAGAAAGCATGCAACAAGGTTTATGAGATGTTTGTACGGGCTGAAAATCTGGTAGTCACCAATATGCCCCTCATGCAGTTTACCGTATATGCCTGTATCCTGGGCATCAGCTGGTTTGGGGCAAAAATGATCGTAGGCGGGTCGCTTACCACAGGAGAACTTATGAGTCTTCTTACATATTGTATGAACATCCTTATGAGCCTTATGATGCTGTCCATGGTGTTCGTTATGATCACTATGAGCGTTGCCAGTGCACAGCGAATTTCCGAAGTCATTAATGAAAAACCGGATCTGAAAGACCCGGAGAATCCTGTCAGAGAAGTACCTGACGGAAGCATTGTCTTTGACCATGTAAGCTTCAGTTACAAAAAAGGCAGCAAGGAACCTGTACTGAAAGATATTAACCTGTCCATCCGTTCCGGTGAAACCATCGGAATCATAGGCGGAACCGGCAGCTCCAAGTCCAGCCTTGTAAACCTTATAAGCCGCCTTTATGACGTAACAGAAGGAAGTATCCGTGTAGGTGGAATTGATGTCCGTAAATATGATAAAACAGTGCTGAGAAACCAGGTTGCAGTCGTTCTCCAGAAAAATGTTCTCTTTTCCGGTACAATTCTTGAAAATCTCAGATGGGGCGACAAAGATGCCACCGAAGAAGAATGCCGCCATGCATGCCAGCTTGCATGTGCTGATGATTTTATACAAAAAATGCCGGATAAATATAACACCTTTATCGAGCAGGGCGGAACGAATGTTTCCGGAGGACAGAAACAACGTCTCTGTATTGCAAGAGCTCTCCTCAAAAAGCCGAAAATCCTTATCCTGGATGATTCCACAAGTGCAGTGGATACAGCAACTGACGGACGGATCCGCAGGGCCTTTGCCAGTGAGATTCCCAACACTACCAAAATTATCATTGCCCAGCGTGTCACAAGCGTTGCGAATGCAGACCGGATCATCGTTATGGACAACGGACAGATCAACGGTTTTGGAACGCATGAGGAACTTTTGAAGACAAACTCTATTTATCAGGAAGTATATAATTCCCAGACAAAGGGCGGCGGTGATTTTGATGAAGTAAAAGGAGGTGATCAGGAATGAATGGTCCAATGGGAAGAAAACCGATGGGAAAACCTCAGGTAAAAATAGAAAACCCGGGAAAATTAATGAAGCAGCTGCTAAGCTATATTTTCAAAAGCTATAAGGTACATCTTTTCATCGTAATAATCTGTATCTTTATCAGTGTACTGGCCAATGTACAGGGAACCCTTTTTATGAAAACACTGATCGATGAATACATAATACCCCTGTTAAAAAGCAGCAGTCGTGATTTCGGTCCTCTGGCCAGAGCAATCCTGCGTGTGGCATGTTTCTATGCTGTAGGAGTTGCAGCAGCTTTTTCCTACAATAAAATAATGGTCTATGTAACCCAGGGTACTCTTCGCAATCTGAGAAATGATATGTTTGCACGAATGGAAAACCTGCCCGTGAAATATTTTGATACCCATGCTCACGGTGATATTATGTCCATTTACACCAATGACATTGATACCCTGCGTCAGATGATCAGTCAGAGCTTTCCCCAGCTTTTGTCCAGCGGAATCACAATAGTCAGTGTGCTGGTCAGCATGATCATTCTGAACATTCCTTTAACTGTCCTTACTGTTGTTATGGTAGGTGTTATGCTGTTCTTCAGCAGACGTCTGGCAGGGTTGAGCGGCAGATATTTTCTTGAACAGCAGCAAAATATAGGTACACTTAACGGCTATATAGAAGAAATGATGGAAGGTCAGAAAGTTGTTAAGGTTTTCTGTCATGAACAGGAAAGTATGGATAAGTTCAATGAGCTGAATGAAAAACTTTTTAACAGTGCAAACAATGCAAACAAATTTGCCAATGTACTCATGCCAACAGTTGCCCAGCTTGGAAATATCAGCTATGTACTCTGCTCCATTGCAGGAGGAATCCTGGCGATTAATGGTTTCGGCGGCTTTACTCTTGGAGGACTTGCAAGCTTCCTTGCTTTTAACAAAAGCTTCAATATGCCCATCAACCAGGTAAGCCAGCAGCTGAACAGTATTGTTATGGCTCTTGCCGGAGCAAAAAGAATTTTTGATCTGTTGAATGAAGAACCGGAAACAGACCAGGGTTATGTCACTCTTGTAAATGCAAAAGAAGAAAACAAAAAACTGACAGAAACTGATGAACGTACAGGCCGCTGGGCCTGGAAACACTATCACCAGGCAACCGGCACAACCGATTATGTGGAATTAAAAGGTGATATGGTTCTTGATGGAGTAGATTTCGGATACAGTCCGGATAAGATCGTTCTCCACGATATCAGAATGTATGCAAAGCCCGGACAGAAGATTGCTTTCGTAGGTTCCACAGGAGCAGGAAAAACCACAATCACAAACCTTCTGAATCGTTTCTATGACATTCAGGATGGAAAGATTCGATATGACGGGATAAATATTAATAAGATAAAAAAAGCAGATCTGCGCCGTTCCATGGGTATTGTCCTACAGGATACCAGCCTTTTTACAGGCACGGTAATGGAAAATATCCGTTATGGCAGACTGGATGCCAC
>JAQYGS010000070.1 GCA_028722515.1 Clostridia bacterium
CTAAATCTTTTTGTATTTTGAACCTTGATAAACAATCCGGAAACGGATTCATGAGCTGTATCTTATGCCAACAGACCTTGCGAGGAGAACTGGGAAGTCAGGAGGAGCGAGGGAAGACACTTCCGTCAAGGGTGGGAAAGGAACTCGAGCAGGAGTAGCCCACAGGCAAATTGCTAAAGGTCAGCTGTAATGCTGACGGCATAGGATACGAATGGAAGCCAAATGAACTTTTCAGCAATTCGTATATTATCACAGCATTTATGCAGAAAGAAGGTGATAAGTCAGATTATTAGGAAAGAGGGGTGTTAGCTTATGACGAAGGAGCTGGAGTTGAGTAAGAAGCTTGCGGTGTTGGGATGGATTTTTCGTAAGGGACTGATTACGGAAGATGAGTACAACAGAACAAGAATTCATATTATGGGCGAATATGGCGTTATCAGTTTTATGATTGCATAATCCGCACATTCGTTAACATTTTCATTATGATTTATAGTGTAGGCAGTAGCAGATATTTTGTTGCTGCCTACTTAACGTATACAGACAGATTTTTGAAAGGAGTTTTTGCATGGAAGAAAGACAGGTAGAAGTAATTAAGAAAGTTGAAGGTCCTGTTATCAGAGACCGAAGACTGGTGGGGAAGCCACTTACCATCACAAGAAAACGAGTGGCGGCATATGTGCGTGTCAGTACAAATGCAGAGGAGCAGTTGCAGAGTTTTAAGTCTCAGAAGGAGTATTATCAGGACAAAATTTCTGCAAATAAGGAGTGGGCACTTGTAGGCATTTATGCGGACGAGGGTATTACGGGAACAAAGACCACCAAGAGAGATGAGTTTTTGCGCATGATTGATGACTGTATGAACGGTCTGGTGGATATTGTCATTACCAAGTCGGTATCCAGATTTTCGAGAAATCTTGTGGATGTGCTTTCTTATACAAGAATGCTGAAGGCAAAGGGAGTGACAGTCATATTTGAGAAAGAAAATATTGACACTTCCGCCATGGAGAGTGAAATGCAGTTATCACTCCTATCCGCACTGGCGCAGAATGAGGTGGAATCTCTGTCACAGAATGTTACTTTGGGCGTTCAGATGAAGATGTCCAGAGGGGAGCTGATGGGGTTCAATGGTTGTCTTGGCTATGATTATCACCCGGAAGACAAAAGCATTACCATCAATGAAAAAGAGGCTGAGACAGTCCGTATGATTTTTGATTTGTATGTGCAGGGATATGGTGCTTATACCATTGCCAAGGAACTTACGAGGCTGGGTAAAATAAATAAGAAGGGCGAGGTTAAGTGGACGGATAGCGGTATCCGGGGCATTCTAAAGAATGAGAAGTATAAGGGAGACCTGCTTATGGGTAAGACATATACCGTTGATCCGATTTCCAAGAGGCGGCTTGATAATCGTGGGGAATCCAATAAGTATTATACAAGGAATCATCATGAGCCCATTATTTCGGAAGAAATATGGAACAAGGCACAGGAGATTCGTGAGAGCAGATATCGTACCAATGAGAATGTGTCCGATGGAGCAAGAACCAAGTTCGCGAGAAAGTACGCATTCAGCAGTATATGTCAGTGTGGTTTCTGTGGAACGAATCTTACAAGGCGTTCCCATCATCAGGATACACAGCATAAAAAGCCTGTATGGAAAAGCAGGACAGCAGCCAATAAAGGAATTGAAAACTGTCCGCACAGCAAGGCAATTGATGAGGTTATCATAGAAAATGCATTTCTGGAGATGTTTCGGTTACTGGCTGAGAATTTCGATGATGTGCCGGAATCGGTGCTTTCCTCATTGGAAACTGCTATTTCAAAGGATGACAGCACTGAGAAGCTAAAGCGAGTGGAGAAGGAAATTTCGACTCTTGAAAAAAAGAGAAAGAAATTGACCGACATGTATCTGGATGATAAAATTTCTAAAGAGGCTTATGAGGATAAATACAGTGAATTGAATCACAAACTGGACAAGTGTGAGGAAGAGAAGCTGTTGTTTTCCGAGAATGCTCTGTCCCAGAAGAATATTGCAAGCCGTATGAAAACCATTAAAGCAAAGCTTAAGAATGCCGATGTGACGGATGAATTTGACAGACTGGTATTTGAAAGCATTGTGGAGAAGGTGATTGTTGGAGAGATTGCAGAGGATGGCAGTACTGACCCATACAAGCTTACCTTTGTATTAAAGGGTATGGATGATTGTAGTGTGTCGGATGCAAGGGACAGGTATAAAAATCTTCATAAGCAGGCAGTATAAAAACAACAAGGAGGAGCTTTAAAATGAGCGATAATCACGACTTGTTGAATGATAATGATATGTGTTCTTTTTCAGGACACGAGGCAGAGGATATGTGTTTCAACTGCGGTGACCACACAGGAATACTGTGTTCCATCACGAAGCTGGATTTTGATCAGATCCCCGGTCATTCCATCATAACAGACAAGCGGGTGGTAGCCATTGCTCTGATAATGAAAGTTAAAGGCTCTGCCTTCCTGTCTGCCGTATGCATCAAGAAGAGTGGAATCCAGATCCAGAATAACAGCCTGTGGCAGCTGGATGCTGTAAATTTTCTTCCGCAGTATTCTGCCAATCGTAAGGAACTGGTTTAAGGTATCTTCATCCATACGGTTAAAGAATCTTGATACCGTAGGCTGTGATGCAAGGGCATCTTTTTCAAGTACAGACTTGAATACAGGATCATTTGTAAGTTCATCGGAAGCATCATCTTCGAAGTAGCCTGCAATGATCATATATATCATTTGGAGCAGGTTTTCCTGATCCGTGTGATATCGAAACAATGCAGAATCATTGGTCTTGAAAGCTTTACCCAAAAGCTTATCAATACCAAGTTT
>JAQYGS010000071.1 GCA_028722515.1 Clostridia bacterium
TTCTGATTAAGAGCCATATTCTGAAGATCACTTCAAAGACACAGGAGAAACAGCAGACAGCCTGAGACGGAATAAATATCTTCTTGAAATTCCTTTCCATTTATAGTAATGTATGAAGAGTGACTTTACGTCGGACTATTATGGATGAGGAGAATAATATGGAAAGGACAAGGAAAAAACCGTCTCTGCGGACCAAGTATATTGGCGACAGGAAGTTCTATATGATGGTGCTTGCCATTGCAGTGCCGATTATGATCCAGAATGGGATTACGAACTTTGTAAGCCTTCTGGACAATATAATGATCGGCCGTGTGGGAACAGAGCAGATGTCAGGAGCGTCCATCGTTAACCAGCTGATTTTTGTTTACAATCTGTGCATTTTCGGAGGAGTGTCCGGAGCAGGAATTTTTACTGCCCAGTATTTCGGGCAGAAGGATCAAGAAGGAATACGCCAGACATTTCGGTATAAGCTGTGGATGGCGACGATTCTCACTGTGGGAACGATTATTTTATTTCTCACTGCAGGGGAGAATCTTATTGGATTTTATCTTCAGGGAGAGGGTTCTGCACAGGACATTGCAGATACCCTCTTTTATGGCAGGCAGTATCTGATGATCATGCTCATCGGGCTTCCTCCCTTTATGCTGGTTCAGGTTTATGCAAGTACTCTGAGAGAATGTGGGGAGACTGTGCTTCCTATGAAAGCGGGAATCGCGGCCATCTGTGTAAACCTGGTATTCAATTACCTTCTGATCTATGGAAAATTTGGTTTTCCAAGGATGGGGGTAAAGGGTGCGGCAGCTGCCACAGTGCTTTCCCGTTATGTGGAAGCTGTGATCGTTCTTAGCTGGACGCACAGGCATACGGAGAAGATTCCTTTTGCCGCAGGACTGTACCGGACGTTGAAAGTTCCGGCAGTTTTGACGAAGAAAATACTGATCAAGGGCACACCTTTGCTTTTTAATGAGACTTTATGGGCAGCAGGGATGGCTATGCTGACCCAGTGCTATTCTGTAAGGGGACTTAATGTGGTTGCTGCCCTGAATATCTCCAATACGATCAACAACGTATTTAATATTGTATTTATTGCTCTGGGAGATTCGGTGGCTATTATTGTAGGGCAGATTCTCGGCTCCGGCGATATGGAGAAGGCGAAAGATACAGATAACAAGATGATTGCCTTTTCTGTCATGTGCTGTACGGCTGTGGCAGCAGTTATGTTTGTGCTTGCACCTTTTTTTCCCAAGCTTTACAACACCAATGCAGATGTGCGGACGCTGGCAGGCTATCTGATTATGATCACAGCATTTTTCATGCCTCAGAATGCTTTTCTGCATGCAACGTATTTTACACTTCGATCAGGGGGAAAGACAATTATTACTTTTCTTTTTGACAGCGTGTTTATCTGGTGCGTCAGCGTGTCCATAGCATTTGTGCTCAGCCGTTTTACAGGAATGCATGTGTTACTGATCTATACGATCGTACAGCTGGCAGATCTGATCAAATGTGTGATTGGGTATATCCTTGTTAAGAAAGGAGTCTGGCTCCAGAATATTGTGTCCTGATAATGGCAATATTTATCACATTTTACTTGACTAACTCATACACTGTATTGTATTATCAGTAAAAGTCAGTTAAGCCCAAAGAAGCGGCAGCGGATACGAAGAAAGAATTTTGGAAACATATCTGCGGGACAATGAATGTTTCGCAGATGTGTTTTTTTTGTCTGAGGAGGTAATTTTTATGGAACAGGAAAATAATGATAACAAGCTTGCCATGAAGGTATCGGCAGTCAGTATTGCTGTGAATTTGTTTCTTTCATTGTTTAAGCTGATTGCAGGACTTGTAGCCCATTCAGGAGCCATGCTCTCTGATGCAATTCATTCTGCATCAGATGTGGGAAGCACCCTTGTGGTGATTGCAGGTGTGAAGCTTTCAGGCAAACAGTCCGATAAGGAGCATCAGTACGGACATGAGAGAATGGAGTGTGTTTCTTCCATTATTTTGTCAGGACTGCTTCTTGCCACAGGTATTGGAATCGGCCTGAACGGTGTTGAGAAGATCATTCAGAGCACCGAAGGAAAAGATCTTATGATACCTGGCACTCTGGCTCTGATTGCCGCTGTGGTATCTATTGTGGTAAAAGAGTGGATGTTCTGGTATACAAGAGGCGCTGCGAAGAAAATTAACTCTGGAGCCCTTATGGCAGATGCATGGCATCACCGTTCAGATGCACTGTCTTCTATTGGCGCATTTATCGGTATTCTTGGCGCAAGGCTTGGATTTCCTATTCTGGATCCTATTGCCAGTGTAGTGATCTGTCTTATGATCGTGAAAGCGTCCATTGATATTTTCAGAGATGCCATTGACAAAATGGTGGATCATTCCTGTGATGAGGAAACGGAAGAAAAGATGAGGCAGGAGATTCTGAAGGTAGAGGGCGTAGAAAGAGTGGATCTTTTACATACCCGCCTTTTTGGAAATAAGATCTATGTGGATATAGAAATCGCTGCAGACGGAAGCATTTCATTGAATGAAGCTCATGCAATCGCTGAGAATGTTCATCATACTATGGAAAATACATTTCAGAATGTGAAACACTGTATGGTACATGTGAATCCAGTGGACTGACTAAAAATGCCGGAAGCTTTGCTCTCAAAGACTTCCGGCATAATGTTAACAGGGGATGAGAGAATCGAACTCCCACCAAAGGTTTTGGAGACCCCTATCATACCATTTGACCAATCCCCTTTATCTGGTTGTTTACTGTTGAAATTATACATAAAAAAGCAGCTGTTGTCAAGCATTCAGTAATAAGTTCAACAAAAGTCAACTGCAAAGTCATCTGTGAAGCGGAGATGGAGGGATTTGAACCCTCGCACCGGTTATACCCGGCCTACCGCATTTCGAGTGCGGACCCTTCAGCCACTTGGGTACATCTCCAGTCATAAGAACAGCTCCCTTTTCTGGAGCTGTTCCTTTATTATAAAAGGAAATATAAGAAAGGTCAATTCTTTTTAAGAAATTTCTTAATGTTTCTTTATTGACGAAATCATCAGGCTGTAATAAGATGATAATAAAACAGAACGAGGTTTATATACGATGAGCGATAAGAAGAAAACGATTCTGGAAGCGATAGATAAAATTACAGGGAATTACCATAAGGAAGATCTGTTTCTTGCCAAGAATAAGGGGAAGCTTCCAGTCAGGGATGTGATTATAGATTTTATTAAGGAAATGAGGTCGGTGATTTTTCCCGGATATTTTGGCATGGACTCCAGTGCCAAGATTCTGCCTGAACATTATCTGGGATACCTTCTGAATGATCTTTATGACTGTCTGGAAGAACAGATCAAGATTGCTTTTTTGTATCAGGGAGAGAGTGAAGAAGAGGCAAGGAATCATTCTCAGAGGATTACAGAGAAATTTTTCCAGGGGCTTCCTGAGATCCAGTCTATGCTTCTCAAGGATGTACAGGCAGGTTTTGACGGAGATCCGGCGGCTAAGAGTAAGGAAGAGATCATTTTCTCCTATCCGGGTTTTTATGCAATCTATGTATATAGACTTGCCCATGTGCTTTATGTGGAGAAAGTCCCTTTTATTCCAAGGATTATGACGGAGTATGCACATGGTTGTACAGGAATCGACATTAATCCGGGCGCAGTGATAGGAGAATATTTCTTTATCGATCACGGTACCGGTGTGGTAATCGGTGAGACAACAGAGATCGGCCGTAATGTGAAGCTATATCAGGGTGTTACGCTGGGAGCCCTTTCCACCAGACAGGGACAGCAGCTTGCAAATGTGAAGAGACATCCTACGATCAAAGATAATGTGACCATTTATTCTAACTCTACGGTGCTTGGAGGAGAGACTGTTATCGGGGAAAATACCATTATCGGTGGAAATACATTTATTACAGAATCTATTCCGGCTAACACCAAGGTAAGTGCCAAGAGCCCGGAGCTTGTGATCAAGAAGCCCAGAAGCCAGCAGGGCGATATGTGGGACTGGCAGATATGATATGGACTTTGGTGGTCTGTGTGTCATCTACATGCAGACCACTGAAATTTACCAGTGATTAAATTGAATATATTTTTGAAAAAATATAAGATATTAAAAAAGGTGTTGACAAACATCTTCTGATAGGATATACTAATCACTGTTAAGGCGGTAAGCTGATTCGATGAATTGAATATGCGGGTGTAGTTCAATGGTAGAACACCAGCCTTCCAAGCTGGATACGTGGGTTCGATTCCCATCACCCGCTTATGCGATAGTGGCGTAGTTGGTAACGCGCGACCTTGCCAAGGTCGAGACCGCGGGTTCGAGCCCCGTCTATCGCTCTTAATAAGGCATCTGCAAATTGCAGATGCCTTATTTGTTACATATTATCAGTTCCCTGATCGGAGTCTCCATAAAATGTAAGAAGATATAAACCGCTGATTCCCACAAGTCCATATATGATCCTTGAGATCCAGCTCATACTTCCGAAGAGAAATGAAACCAGGTTCAGATTGAAAAATCCGATCAGTCCCCAGTTTATGGCACCGATAATGGCAATCGTCAGTGCTGTGTATCTTAAACATTTATTTCCCATAAGTCACCATCCTTTCTTTTATAAGGAACAGTATCCCTTAAAAGGAAAAAATTATGCATAAATCATACAGGAAGCTCCTATTTTACCTTCAGAACCTGTGAAACGGATTCATTTCCAGAAAAAGAGAAAGATTCCTGAGCCTGAACGGTTACATCGCTTTCGTCCGTTAATGTAAAGGCCTGACATACGTTTACTGTCTGTCCCGGTTTAATTTCAGCAGTGAAATGGTCGATGGCATCATCATTTTGTTCCGGTATGGCAGCTTCACAGGAATTTCCGTGCTGGTAGGCAGAAAGGTTTACATCCACCATTGCGCTGGAAGGAGAAGAAGATTTATTGGTATAATCGTAATAAACCATAATACATGGATTCCCGGCGAAGTCTTTTGTGACAGAGTGCTTTGTATATTTTATGGAAAAATTATCAGTTTCCAGGTCCAGAATTTGATTCTCCTGATCTGTGGCAGAACCGGAATCGGATGCTGTATCGCTTTCTCCATCAATGGAATTGTTTATTTCATCTTCCATATTCAGACAGTCCGCTGACATTATTCTTACAGTTGCTTCATCCAGTGAAACGATCTTCCAACCGGATTCTGTTTTGATCAAAGGATATGTAATGTCTGCCTCAGAAAACTGGTCCGATTTGTTTTCGTCTGCTGCTTTATACAGAATGGATGCCAGTTTCCTATGAGTCTCCTCTGGATTGTCCGGTTCTGTGGAAGGACTTTCCTCTGAAAACGCATTGGAAACCATCTGGCGTAGAAACTCACTGACAGCGGCCTTGTAAATGGGAGTACCGTCAATATAAGTGATATGTGCTGTAACAGAAGCAGTGCCGTTTTGTGGACTGAAATTGTTTTTAATGATCTTGTAGGTCATTTTCTCATTGATCTTTTTGAAAAAATCAAAGTAGACCTCATCGTTTACCACCGTATTGTCAAGGGCAGAAAGATCATTACTCTGAAGAAGGCTCTCCATAGTATTAAAATCCATTTTTCTTACACTGTCCAGAAAATGTTCTACTGTCTGGGCAGGCTGTTTACGCTGATACAGGTAATATCCTGTGCAGCAGCCTAAATAAACAGCTATTACCATAATTACGATCAGAATGATCAGCCCGGCATGTTTCTTCTTTTTCTTCTCAGTTGAAACAGGTGGGTCCTCATTTGGGGTTATATTCTCTGTATTCATATTTCCTCCTGTATGTAAAGATGTTATGATATTAAATAATACCGATTAATTATAACAGAATGAGTTGACAATGGCAATTGGCATCCTCTATAATCAATTAGCATATCTATGGAAAAAAATAAGATATAAGAAAGAAGAGTATTAATATATGATGTATGAAAGCTATTTCCCATCAGAGGCAGATGGACTGAACATATCGGTTATTGCGGTAATTCCGGACAAAAAACCATACAGGGCAGTGGTACAGCTTGTACATGGAATGTGCGAGTATAAAGAAAGATATCTTCCATTTATGGAATATCTTGCAGCACATGGATATGTTGCTGTGATCCATGACCACAGGGGCCACGGCAAGAGCATACATAGCAAAGAAGACTTAGGTTATACATATGGCGGCGGGGCAGAAGCCATTCTTCAGGATATAAGAACAGTGAATCTTAAGATTCATGGAGCCTTCCCTGATCTTCCTCTGATCCTTATGGGGCACAGTATGGGATCCCTGGCAGTACGAGCTTTTGCGGCAGACCACGACAGCTGTATGAATATGCTGATCGTCTGTGGAACCCCTGCTTATAATAATGCCAGGGCTTTAGGAGTGGCTGTTGCCAATGTGGAAAAAATGCTGATGGGGCCCAGACACAGAAGTAAAGTTCTGGAGGCAATATCCTTTGGCCCTTATGCTTTCCGCTTCAGAAATGATAAAAGCTGTACTGCCTGGATCTGTTCTGATCCGGAAGTGGCGAAGGAATATGAAGAATCAGAACTGTGCGGCTTTACATTTACGGATGATGGATATCTTGCCTTGTTTGATTTAATGAAAAAGGCCTATGATGTAAAGAACTTTTCCTGCACAAATCCTGATATGCCCGTGCTTTTCATCAGCGGGTCAGACGATCCATGTATGATCAGTGCGCGCCACTTTTCAAAGGCGGTATGGGCTATGCGCCATGCAGGATACAGGGACGTAAAAGGGAAACTGTATCCGGGAATGCGCCATGAAATCCTTAATGAAAAGAATAAGCAGCAGGTTTATCATGACATTGTGTTTTATATGAGAAAAAAAGGATTTTAGAATAGATGATCCCCTTTTGGTACAAAATAAATTATAAAAAAGGAAAGGGGATAACAGTGAAAAAAACAGGAATTCTTATGCTTATCCTGTTCTGCATCTTTTCTTTCACTGCCTGTGGAAGAACCAGTGTGGAAGATACAGAAAAAGGAGAGCTGGTAAGCAGTACGGCTGTCGGTGAATCCGGCAGCTGTGCTTTCTGAAAAGCTTTGGTACACTTGAATCTTCCTGGCAAAAATGATAAGATAATACGTAATATCTACAAAAGGAGAGATAAGATGGACGAGCAGAAACAAGAGGTTACGAAAGAAGAAAAACAGGAACAGCAGGAACAGAACGGTTTTCCTTCCAGAACGCTGCTGCTTTGGATCCTTGCAGGAATTTATCTTACATATACAGGATTCAGTCTTTGCAAAAATGTGATTGATAAGGTACAGGGAGCTGGTGCATGGGTTATGATCGCAGGAATTGTCTTTCTTGCAATAGGACTTGGACTTCTTTTTTTCGGATGCAGGGGTATGCTTCGGATTGAAAAGAAAAAGAGAGAACAGGCGCTGGAAGAACAGCCAGAAGAAGAGACAGAAGAATCACAGGATAAGGAAAGTGAACCATGAAATTTATTATAACTATTTTTAAGCCGCTTTCTTTTCTGCCGGCAATTCTGATGATGTATGTGATCTATTCTTTTTCCGCCCAGACAGGAGATGTGTCAGGCAATTTAAGTTATGAGGTCAGCTATCAGATCGTGGAAATGAAAAGCAACGTTCTCAATGAAAATAAGACAGATGAACAGCTGTCTCAGGAAGCTATGGGAATTAATTATTATGTGAGGAAAGCGGCCCACATGACAGAATATTTTCTTCTGGCAATTGCCATTTCCCTTCCCTTATACGTATATGGTGTCCGGGGATTCTGGCTGATGCTTCTTGCCGGAATTATCTGTGTGGGATTTGCCGGACTTGATGAGTATCATCAGTCGTTTGTGGCAAACCGTACTCCTGCTGTGAAAGATGTGGGAATTGACAGTATCGGAGCTTTTATCGGAATTTTACTTGTTCAGGCTTTCTGCTGGTCGACGTTACATAATCCGGCAAAGAAAAAGAAGAAGAGAAGAAAGAAGTAAGGGGAAGAGAAATGAGTTATGCAGATGACGTTTTTATAAAAATGTGTCAGGACATTCTGGAGAACGGAACAAGCACAGAGGGGGAAAAGGTACGTCCTGTCTGGGAAGACGGTACGCCTGCCTACACCATCAAGAAATTCGGTGTGGTAAACCGTTATGATCTTCGCAAAGAGTTCCCTGCTATGACATTAAGAAGGACAGCTCTGAAAAGTGCCATGGATGAGATCCTGTGGATCTGGCAGAAAAAGTCCAATAATATCAACGATCTTAACAGCCATATCTGGGACAGCTGGGCAGATGAAGAAGGTTCTATTGGCAAGGCATACGGTTATCAGCTGGGCGTGAAGCACCAGTACAAAGAAGGTGAGATGGATCAGGTGGACAGAGTGCTGTACGATCTGAAAAATAATCCATTCAGCCGCCGTATTATGACAAATATATATGTTCACCAGGATCTTCATGAGATGAACCTTTATCCCTGTGCCTATTCAATGACTTTTAATGTAACTCAGACTCCCGGACATGAGAAGCTTACATTAAACGCTGTGTTGAACCAGCGGTCTCAGGATATTCTTACAGCCAATAACTGGAATGTGTGCCAGTATGCTATTCTTCTGATGATGATCGCCCAGGTTTGTGATATGGAGGCAGGGGAGCTTCTTCATGTAGTGGCAGACTGTCATATTTATGACAGACACATTCCTATTGTGAGAGAGCTGATCACAAGGAAGCCCTACCCTGCTCCTACAGTGAAGCTGAATCCTGAAATAAAAGATTTCTATCAGTTTACCACGGATGATCTTATTGTGGAAAATTATGAAACATGGCCTCAGATCAGAAACATTCCTGTTGCTGTATGAGAACGTAGTAAGAAAGGACGAAAGAATATGAATATAATCGTAGCAGTTGATAAAAACTGGGGAATCGGTAAAAATAACCGTCTTCTTGTCAGCATTCCTGCAGACATGAAAATGTTTCGTGAGGAAACTACAGGAAAGGTGGTTGTGATGGGCAGGAGAACTCTTGAGTCATTTCCCAATGGACTTCCGCTAAAAAACAGGGAAAATATTATTATCACAAGAAATCCTTCTTTTCAGGTTAAAGGGGCAGCCGTGGTCCACAGTATTGAGGAGGCTCTTGAAGAGGTAAAGAAATATCCTTCTGAAGATGTATACTGCATTGGAGGAGACAGTATTTATAAACAGATGCTGCCATACTGTGATGTTGCTCATGTGACAAAAATAGACTTTGCATACGAGGCAGACAGATATTTCCCAGATCTGGACAAAGACCCTCAGTGGGAAATTACGGCAGAAAGTGATGAACAGACATATTTTGATCTGGAATACAAATTCGTCAAATATGAGAGAAAAAAATAAAAGAGACACTGGTCATATGACCAGTGCCTTTTTAGATTTCAGTATAATCTGATTATTCAATTACTTTCAGCCATCCTTCAGGCGCTTCAATACGGCCCATCTGGATACCGGTCAGTGTATCATACAGCTTCTGGGTAACAGGTCCCATCTTCTCCATTCCGCTTGGGAAACAAATTTCTTTACCATGGTCAACGATCTTGCCTACGGGTGAGATAACTGCAGCTGTACCGCAGAGACCACATTCTGCGAAATCTTTCACTTCGTCAAAGTAAACTTCTCTCTCCTCTGCTTCCAGTCCCAGGTATTCTTTTGCAACATAGATCAGGGAACGGCGTGTAATAGACGGAAGGATACTGTCGGATTTCGGTGTTACAACTTTATTGTCCTTTGTTACAAAAATAAAGTTGGCACCGCCTGTCTCCTCAACCTTGGTACGTGTAGCTGCATCAAGGTACATATTCTCATCATATCCCTGTTTGTGGGCATCTACGATGGCATGGAGACTCATTGCGTAGTTCAGGCCTGCCTTGATATGGCCGGTTCCGTGAGGAGCAGCACGGTCATAGTCAGTAACACGGATGGTGATTGGTTTGGCACCACCCTTAAAATATGGACCTACAGGTGTGGTAAAAATGCGGAACATATATTCATCTGCCGGTTTTACGCCGATTACAGAATTGGTTCCCATCGTGTAAGGACGTATGTACAAAGTAGCTCCGGAACCATAGGGCGGCACAAATCCTTCGTTAGCCTTCACAGTCTTAACAACTGCATCTACGAAACGTTCCTGCGGGAATACAGGCATTTCCAGTCTCTGTGCAGAATTGGCGAAACGTTCTGCGTTTAAATCCGGGCGGAAGGTAACAATTCGTCCGTCTTCTGTTGTATATGCTTTCAGGCCTTCAAATACTGTCTGTGCATACTGGAATACTCCGGCGCATTCATTCAGTGTAACGTTAGGATCTGTTATAAGCTCTCCTTCGTCCCAGGCACCATCTGAGAATTTAGATACATATCGATAATCTGTCTGCATATAGCTGAAGCCAAGGCTGCCCCAGTCAATATTCTTTTTTTCCATAATATCTGATTCCTCCATCTGTTTATTTCTTTACCATTGTAAAACTTTTAACTGATAACTTCAATGGTTAAATGAATTTTTTTAAAATTAACCGGACAGCTTTGTTGTTCTTGTTTTTTATACAGGATTTCGTTATAATAAAAATCAGAAAATGGAGGACGAAATGAATAATCGGGACTTTGATGATCTGGGCGAACTGGGAAGAATGGTAAAGGACATTGTGGATGAGGCAGTCAACACCAGTAATTTTCAGGAAATGACCCAGGAGATAAAGAATAAAACAAAGACATTTGAAGAGAGAAGAAAGCAGGAAAGACAGCAGCAGGCCAGGGAGCAGGAGCATAAGGAACAGCTGCCTGTCCTGTATGGTAAAACCTCCACGATCAGAGTGAAGGGAACAGTTATGACAGCAGCAGGAGGAATCCTGGCAGGCGGTATGGGACTGGGGCTTCTTGTGCTGGCTATATTTGGCGCCATAGGCAACGTAAATTCACTGGTTATCGGCGGAGCGTGCTTTATGGGTGTGGGAGCAGCCGCAGGAGCCGGACTTCTTATTACAGGTCTCAGGAAACTGGGGCAGCTTGGACGCTTTCAGAAATATATAAAGACCCTGGGAAGACATACGTACTGTAATTTTGACCAGCTTGCCCAGGCAACCGGGAAATCTCTGAAATTTGTTAAAAAAGATATTAAGTCCATGATTTCCGGTGGATGGTTCCTCCAGGGCCATACCGATGATCAGGAAACATGTCTTATAACCAGTGACGAGACCTACCGGCAGTATATGCAGACAAGCAAGGCTCTGGAGCAGAGACGCAAGGAAGAAGAAAAAGCGAAAGAACAGCAGGAGAAATCTTGGAGAACAGTTTCCCCTCAGGTTCAGGACATACTTGATAAAGGAAATGAATTTCTGGACAGAATAAGAAAGAGCAATGACGCAATTCCCGGAGAAGAAATCTCAGCCAAGATATCCAGGATGGAGCTTATTGTTCAGAAGATCTTTGAGCGGGCCAGAAACCACCCTGAAGTAATTCCGGATCTGAAAAAAATGATGGATTATTATCTTCCAATGACTGTTAAGCTTCTGAGCGCTTATGAGGATATGGACAGACAGCCTGTTCAGGGGGATAATATTCAGTCTT
The DNA here is from genome assembly GCA_028722515.1 of Clostridia bacterium. GTDB lineage: Bacteria > Bacillota > Clostridia > Lachnospirales > Lachnospiraceae > Blautia_A. Next base: position 11,585 of record JAQYGS010000071.1, read on the forward strand.
CCAAGAAGGAGATCGAGGATACCCTGGATACTCTGAACCAGGCTTTTGAGAAGCTTCTGGATTCTATGTTTCAGGATACTGCCTGGGATATTTCCAGTGATATTAGTGTGCTTCATACGATGCTTGCCCAGGAAGGGCTTACAGAGGATGATTTTGCCAGAATGAAGGAGAAATGATATGGAGAATGAATTTAAGGAGCTTGAAATTGAAGTAAGTCAGGACGAACTTGTAAATGAATTTGCCCAGAAGATCAATATTGAAAATACGAACCAGATTCTTCAGTATGGGGCAGGTACCCAGAAGAAGATGGCGGATTTTTCTGATGCTGCTCTTGAAAATGTGAAAACACAGGATCTGGGAGAAGTTGGAGACCTTATTTCCGGTGTTGTAGGTGAACTGAAAGATTTTGATGCTGAGGAAGACAAAGGTTTCTTTGGCTTTTTCAGGAAACAGTCATCCAAAATTGAAACAATGAAGAACCGCTTTTCCAAAGCGGAAGCAAATGTAGAGAAGATCGCAGAGGCTCTTGAAAAACATCAGGTACGTCTTCTGAAGGATTCTGCACTGCTTGATAAAATGTATGAGCAGAACCTGGACTATTTCAAAGAACTGACCGTGTATATCCTGGCAGGGAAGCAGAAACTGGAGGAGATAAGGAATGGGAAGCTGAAAGAGCTTCAGGAGAAGGCCTCCGAAAGCGGACTGCCCCAGGATGCCCAGGAAGTAAGGGATCTGGATGCCAAGTGTAATCGTTTTGAGAAGAAAATACATGATCTGGAGTTAACCAGAACCATTTCCATGCAGACAGCACCCCAGATCCGTCTGATCCAGAATAATGATACCACCATGGTAGAGAAGATTCAGACAACTATAGTCAATACCATTCCTTTATGGAAAAGCCAGATGGTTCTGGCACTTGGAATTGCACATTCTACAGAGGCAGCCAAGGCACAGAGGGAAGTTACGGATCTTACTAATGAGCTTCTTAAGAAGAATGCAGAAACGCTGCACCTTGCTTCTACGGAGACTGCCAGAGAATCTGAGCGGGGAATCGTTGATATAGAGACTCTCCAGAAGACAAATGCAGATCTTATACAGACTCTGGATGATGTAATGAAGATTCAGAAGGAAGGCCGTGAGAAACGTCAGGCAGCGGAAGCTGAGATGCGCCGGATGGAGGATCAGCTGAAAGAGAAACTTCTGGAAATAGGACAGTAACGGAGACAATAAAAAAAGAGGGGTGCTGTTTAAGGTAGCACTCCTTTTATGTTGAGCTGATAAGGCAGGAGGTAATTAAAATTGTACAGAGATCATACAAAAGTTATTCAGATTGGAAACAGAAAAATAGGAGGGGGAAATCCTGTTCTGATCCAGTCCATGACAAATACTAAAACAGAAGATATAAAAGCCACAGTAGATCAGATACTGGCTCTTGAAAATGCAGGATGCGAAATTATTCGCTGCGCAGTTCCTTCTATGGAGGCAGCTGAAGCGTTGAAAGAAATTAAAAAACAGATTCATATCCCTCTGGTTGCTGACATTCATTTTGATTATCGTCTTGCCATTGCTGCCATGGAAAATGGAGCGGACAAGATTCGGATCAATCCTGGAAATATAGGAAGCAGAGACAGGATAAAGGCTGTTGTAAATGTGGCGAAAGAGAGAAATATTCCGATCAGGGTAGGTGTGAACAGTGGCTCTCTGGAGAAGAATCTTGTGGAAAAATATCATGGCGTTACTGCAGAAGGACTGGTTGAAAGTGCTCTTGATAAAGTGCATCTGATTGAAGACATGGGATATGATAATCTTGTGATCAGTATTAAATCGTCAGATGTTCTTATGTGTGCCAGAGCTCACGAAATCATTGCAGAAAAAACAAAGTATCCTCTGCATGTGGGTATTACAGAGGCCGGAACACTTTATTCAGGCAATATTAAATCGGCAATTGGACTTGGAATTATTTTGTATCAGGGAATCGGAGATACGATCCGTGTTTCACTGACGGGAGCACCTCTGGAAGAGGTAAAATCTGCAAAAAGAATCCTGAAGACACTGGGCCTTAGAAAGGGAGGCGTTGAAGTGGTTTCCTGTCCTACATGCGGGCGCACACAGATTGATCTTATTGGTCTTGCCAACAAGGTAGAAACTATGGTCCAGGATATTCCTCTTGATATTAAGGTAGCAGTTATGGGGTGTGTAGTGAACGGTCCCGGAGAAGCGAAAGAGGCAGACCTGGGTATTGCAGGCGGTGCAGGTGTAGGGCTTCTTATAAAACATGGAGAAGTCATAAAAAAAGTGCCTGAGGATCAGCTCCTGGAGGAACTTCGCCAGGAACTCCTGCATTGGGAGAAATAGGGTAAAAAGGAGATTTTTATATTGGATAAAAACTTTTTTGAAGTATTTCCCAATCTGAAAGTAAATAAAGAACTGGAGGAGCTTCTGGAACTTGTTACAGTTTTTAAGGTATCCTGTAATCCTTCCAAAACCCACATCTGGGTGTATATAAAATGCGAAAGATGGATTCATAAAAAGAACATTTTTGATCTGGAGGAGCAGATTGAGAGACAGTGTTTTTCCGGTCTGCAGATGCAGATAACGGTAATTGAGAAATTCAGGCTTTCCGGTCAGTATACACCGGAAAATTTCCTGGATACATACCGTTCCAGTATGGAGCTGGAACTGAGAAACTACAATATGCTTGAGTATAACCTGTTTAAACAGGCGAAGATTTCTTTTGCGGAAGAAAATAAAATGCTTATGGTTCTTCCCGATTCTGTAATCGCAAGGGAAAAAAGCGATATTCTTGTAGAATATCTGCACAAGGTTTTCTGCGAAAGATGCGGAATGGATCTGAATGTCAGTGTGGAATTTGAGGAGGTAAAGGAGAGCAGATTCCGCAAAAATGCAGCACTTCAGATTCAGCAGGAAGTAGAAAACGTCATTCGACATGCAGGCCTGAATACAAATAAAGAGAAGAAACCGGAACCGGAAGTGAAAGAAAAGAAACCAAGAGAATATCCTGAAAAAAGGCAGTCCATAAATCCGGATCTGATTTATGGCAGAGATTTTGAAGGAGAGCCTGTCCCTCTGGAAAGCATTACAGGAGAAATGGGAGAAGTCATCATAAGAGGACAGGTTCTTGATGTGGAAGAAAGGCAGATACGTAATGAAAAGACGATTCTGATCTTTCCTGTAACAGATTTTACGGACAGTATTGTAGTCAAAATGTTCCTGAAAAATGAGCAGGTTCCTGATGTAACCGGATATGTAAAAAAAGGAGCCTTCCTGAAGCTTAAGGGTGTAACTACTATTGATAGATTTGACAGTGAACTGACCATTGGTTCTGTGGCAGGAATCAGGAAAATTGCAGACTTTACCACAGCCAGAATGGATACCAGCCCACAGAAAAGAGTGGAGCTTCATTGCCACACAAAAATGAGTGATATGGATGGTGTGACAGATGCCAAAGTGCTTGTAAAGCGTGCATATGACTGGGGACATAAAGCAATCGCCATCACAGATCACGGAGTGGTCCAGTCTTTTCCCGAGGCCAATCACTGTTTCGATGCCTGGGGTGGATGTGTGCCAAAAGATTCCGATTTCAAGGTGCTTTATGGCATGGAAGCTTATCTTGTGGATGACTTGAAAGGTATGGTCACCAATGGAAAAGGACAGAGTCTTGATGGAAGATTTGTTGTTTTTGATATTGAGACGACAGGCTTTTCTTCCCTGACTTGTCACATCATCGAGATTGGCGCAGTACTGGTGGAAAATGGTCAGATCACAGACCGTTTTTCTACTTTTGTAAACCCGAAGGTTCCTATTCCTTTCCGTATTGAACAGCTTACAGGAATCAATGATTCTATGGTTATGGATGCACCGCCTGTGGAGGAGGTACTGCCTGATTTCCTGAAGTTCTGCCAAGGCGCGGTTATGGTAGCTCATAATGCTGACTTCGATATGGGGTTTATTATGAAAAACTGCGACAGGCTGGGAATAGAACATGATTTTACCTATGTGGATACGGTGGGAATGGCCAGATTCCTTCTTCCCTCACTGAACCGTTTTAAGCTCGATACGGTTGCCAAGGCAGTTGGCGTATCCCTGGAGAACCATCATCGTGCTGTGGATGATGCTGCATGTACTGCGGAGATTTTCGTGAAATTTGTTAAGATGCTGGCAGAAAGGGACATACATGATGTGGATGAACTGAACCGCCAGGGGGCAGTGTCCGTAAATACCATAAAGAAGCTGCCTACTTATCATGCCATTATTCTTGTGAAAAACGAAACAGGCAGGGTAAATCTGTATAAACTGGTAAGCCAGTCACATCTGAAATATTATCACAGACGTCCCCGCGTACCTAAGAGTCTTCTGGAAGAATACAGGGACGGACTTATTGTAGGAAGTGCATGTGAGGCAGGGGAACTGTACCAGGCACTTCTGAGGAATGCGCCGGATACGGAAATCGCAAGGCTGGTGAATTTTTATGATTATCTGGAGATTCAGCCTCTTGGAAATAATCGGTTTATGATCAAAGATGAAAAGAATGATATGGTCAATTCCGATGAGGATCTGAAAAATCTTAACAGACAGATCGTAAAGCTGGGAGAACAGTTTGACAAACCGGTTGTGGCTACCTGTGATGTTCATTTCATTGATCCTCAGGATGAGATCTACCGAAGGATCATTATGGCTGGAAACGGATTCCCGGATGCAGATGAACAGGCACCTCTCTATCTTAGAACCACAGAGGAAATGCTGGAAGAATTTGCCTATCTTGGCAGTGAAAAAGCAGAAGAAGTAGTTATTACAAACACAAATAAGATAGCAGATATGATAGAGAAAATATCACCCATTCATCCGGATAAATTTCCTCCTGTCATAGAAAATTCCGATCAGGATCTGAAGGATATCTGCTTTACAAAGGCCCATGAAATGTATGGAGATCCTTTGCCTGAAATTGTGGAAAAAAGACTGGATAAGGAGCTTCATTCCATTATTTCCAATGGCTATGCAGTAATGTATATTATTGCTCAGAAGCTTGTGTGGAAGTCCAACGAAGATGGATATCTGGTTGGTTCCAGAGGGTCTGTTGGATCATCGCTTGCCGCCACCATGGCAGGGATCACGGAGGTAAATCCTCTTCCGCCTCATTATCTCTGCCCTAATCCGGAATGCAAATACAGTGATTTTGACTCGCCGGAAGTAAAAAAATACGCTGGAATGGCAGGATGTGATATGCCTGATAAGATCTGCCCGAAATGTGGAACCAAAATGAAAAAAGAAGGGTTTGATATCCCTTTTGAGACTTTCCTGGGATTTAAAGGAGACAAGGAGCCTGATATTGATCTGAACTTCTCCGGTGAATATCAGGCAAATGCTCATAAATATACGGAAGTTATTTTTGGCAAAGGGCAGACATTTAAGGCAGGAACCATAGGTACACTGGCTGATAAGACAGCTTTTGGCTATGTAAAGAATTATTTTGAAGAGCGGGGAGTACATAAACGTTATTGTGAGATTAACCGAATCGTTCAGGGATGTACCGGTGTAAGGAGGACTACCGGGCAGCATCCGGGTGGTATTATTGTTCTTCCAAAGGGTGTGGAAATTGAGAAATTTACTCCTGTTCAGCATCCTGCAAATGATGAAAACAGTGATATTATCACCACACATTTTGATTACCATTCCATTGACGGTAACCTGCTGAAACTTGACATTCTGGGTCATGATGATCCTACTATGATACGTATGCTTGAGGATCTGACAGGCATCAGCGCAAGGAGCATTCCTCTGGACCAGAAGGAAGTTATGTCTTTATTTGCAGGAACTCAGGCTCTTAAAATCAAGCCCGAAGATATCGGAGGATGTAAGCTTGGATGTCTGGGAATCCCTGAATTTGGCACGGATTTTGCTATGCAGATGCTTATCGACACCAAGCCAAAATATTTCTCTGATCTGATCCGTATTGCAGGACTTTCCCATGGAACAGACGTGTGGCTTGGCAATGCCCAGGTGCTGATTCAGGAAGGTAAGGCAACCATATCTACGGCCATCTGTACCCGTGATGATATTATGATTTATCTCATCGGAAAAGGAGTGGAAAGCGGGCTTGCCTTTACGATTATGGAAAGCGTCCGAAAGGGAAAAGGGCTTCGTGACGAGTGGATCACTGTTATGAAAGAACATGGAGTTCCAGACTGGTACATCTGGTCATGTAAGCTGATCAAATATATGTTTCCCAAGGCTCATGCAGCCGCATATGTTATGATGGCATTTCGTATTGCCTGGTATAAGGTCTTTCAGCCACTGGCATATTATGCTGCATATTTCAGTATCAGGGCTACGGCTTTTTCCTATGAGCTGATGTGTATGGGCAAGGAGAAACTGGAATATTATATGGCTGAAATACGTAAAAAAGGAGATGCAGCTTCCAAAAAAGAGCAGGATACACTGAAAGATATGCGAATTGTACAGGAAATGTATGCCAGAGGTTTTGAATTTCTTCCCCTTGATATTTATAAGGCAAAGGCACATAAATTTCAGATCATAGATGGTAAACTTATGCCTTCCCTTGACACTATTGACGGGCTGGGAGATAAAGCGGCCGATGCTGTGGAAGAGGCTGCAAAAAATGGAAAATTCCTCTCTAAAGATGACTTCCGTGACAGGACAAAAGTCAGCAAAACTGTCATTGAACTCATGGATGACTTGAACTTGTTTGGTGATATTCCACAGTCAAATCAGATGTCATTATTTGACTTTACAGACAGGAGTGATAAAGGATGAATAACAGAAAACGAAAGAGACTGAAAAAACTTCTTGTAATTCTTATTATTGTTTTTGTTCTTCTGGCAATTACAGGATTATTTCTGATGAAAAAGCAAAGAGAGACACAACATCAGGAAAAGAAGGCAAAGGCCATCGCTGCACTGGAAAGTGTTCCCACAGTGACTCCCACACCTGCAGCAACTCCCACTCCTACTCCTACCCCTGTCCCCACTGTGACACCTACTCCTCCTGTTACAAGAATTGCGGCATTTAATCCTGAAGATTATATAGGTACATGGTTTAGTCCGGACGGTAAAGTAACTGTTGTCATCAATGAACTTACTCTGGACAGTATTTCTTTTTCTTATACTCAGACAAGTGATGATGGAACAGCCGTCTGTCAGGCAGATGTGCAAAAGGCCGTGGCAGGAAATGCATCACGTTTTTCTTTTAAGGATTCGCTGGGGAATAAGGCGAAAGGCTACTTCACTTTTGACAGCGGAAAATTATATATCAAAATTGCTACCAAAAAGCATGCAGATGGTGCGGCGGTTTCACCTTCTGCAGAGTGCATCCTGGTAAGAGGATAAAAAAACAGCCTGTATTTTCCGTGGGAGAATACAGGCTAAATTTAGCTTTATCTGTTGACTTCTTTTTTATCAGTCCGTCCTACAAGGTAATCGATGCTTGTATTGTAATAATTTGCAAGGCGTATCAGCATTTCAACAGGAATATTCCGGGATCCCGTTTCATAATGGGAATAGGAACGCTGGCTGATGTGGAGAATCTGGCTGATTTGCTTCTGGGAGAGATCAGAGTCTGTACGCAGATCCTGAATACGCTGGAATTTCATAAGCTTTCCTCCTTTTTATAGGAAGTATATCTCAGAACAAAATGCACTATTGATTTTTAGAGCAAAATGGACTACAATATAAAATATTCTTTTACATATCTGAATTTTTCTAAATCTGTCATATCTTACAGGAATTCCACAATTTGTTTTATTGCTGGAGAAAGGAGAATCATTGTTTGCAAGTGTTTTATCAGCCACTATTCTGGGAGTGGAGGCACATCCGGTTAAAGTAGAAGCGGATGTGAGCAGCGGGCTGCCTGCTTTTGTCATGGTAGGATTTCCCTCTGCCCAGGTGCGGGAAGCCCAGGACAGAGTCCGTACTGCGTTTAAAAATAATGGAGTTAATTTTCCACCAAAGAAAATAACAGTTAATTTTGCTCCTGCCGATATTAAGAAAGAAGGAGCTGGATTTGATATGCCTGTGGCTGCAGCGGTTCTGGCAGCTTTTGGTATGCTTGACCCTGAGCTTTTGAATGGGGTGATGATGGCAGGGGAGATCAGCCTGAATGGAGAAATTCATGGAGTTTCAGGAATCCTGCCTATGGTTATCAAGGCGCGTGATCTGGGCTGCCGGATGTGTGTCGTACCATATGAGAATATAAAAGAGGGCAGACTGATCCGGGATATGCCTGTGGCGGGAGTAAGAAATTTGAAAGAGATGAAGGACTGTCTGATAAATCCTCAGCCATATCTTGCAGCTGATAATGACTACAAAGAAGTAAAGGAAGAGGAAGACAATATAGATTTTTCTGATGTTCAGGGTCAGGAGGAAGCGAAAAGAGCAGCGGAAATTGCAGCAAGCGGTTTTCATAACATTCTTTTTATCGGACCTCCGGGAACAGGCAAGACTATGCTTGCAAGAAGGATTCCCACGATCCTGCCGAAACTCACTTTTCAGGAATCCCTTGAACTGACGAGAATCTACAGTATAGCAGGAGGGCTTTCCAGAGAGAACCCTTTGATCAGGAAACGGCCGTTCAGAAGCCCTCACCATACAAGTTCTCCTCAGTCGCTGGCAGGTGGAGGCCACAGTCCAAGACCGGGGGAGATCACCCTGGCACATAAAGGAGTTCTTTTCCTTGATGAAATGCCGGAGTTTTCCAGAAGAAGCCTGGAGCTTTTACGTCAGCCCCTGGAAGATAAAGTGATTCAGATATCCAGGGTGAATGGAACATATACTTTTCCGGCAGATTTTATGCTCTGCGCGGCTATGAATCCATGCCCATGCGGCTTTTATCCTGATATGAACCGGTGTACCTGCACATCCGGACAGATTGCTCATTATCTGGGAAAGATCAGCCGTCCTTTGCTTGACAGGATCGATATCTGCACGGAAGTCCCCTCTGTGACTTTTGAACAGCTTCAGGGGAAAAAACGGGGTGAATGCTCAGCCCAGATCAGAAAAAGAGTGGAAAAAGCCCAAAAGATACAGGCGGAACGATATAAAAATGAGAAAATAAATTTCAACGGGGAACTGCAGGGAAAGCAGATTGAGAAATTCTGCCCAATGACACAGGAAGCAGCTTCACTTCTTGCCAGAGCCTATAACAGGATTTCATTCAGTGCCAGATCCTATCACAGGATACTGAAGGTTTGCAGAACCATAGCGGATATGGAAGGGGAGGATATCATTGCCAGCCATCATGTGGGAGAAGCATTGTCTTATCGGGCTTTTGAACAGGATTATGGAATAAAATAAAGAGGATGGAGGTATTTTATATGGAAGGAACAGATACGATCCGTTGTATTGAAAAGACTGACCAGGAATATCCGGAAAAAATAAAAAATTATCCATCTATGCCTGAGAAGATATATGTCAAGGGCTCCCTTCCTTCTCCGGATCTTCCATCGGTAGCTGTGGTAGGCGCAAGAATGTGCAGTCCTTATGGAAGGCTTCAGGCTTTTCGGTATGCGAAGGAGTTAAGTATGGCAGGGGTGCAGATTATCAGCGGAATGGCCCTGGGAATCGATTCAGAAGGCCATAAAGGTGCACTTGAGGGAAAAATGCCTACTTTTGCAGTGCTGGGAAATGGGGTGGATATCTGTTATCCTGCCGGGAACCGCAGACTGTATGAAAGGATCCTGTGGGAAAATGGTGGGATCATAAGCGAATATCCTCCCGGATTTACTGCCAGAAAATGGTGTTTTCCTGCCAGAAACCGTCTGATCAGTGCCCTCTGTGATGCAGTTCTGGTAGTAGAAGCAAAGGAGAACAGCGGCTCTCTCATCACAGCAGGATTTGCCCTGGAGCAGGGTAAAATGGTGTTTGCCATTCCGGGTTCCGTAGATGATACGTTAAGTATGGGATGCCATAAGCTTATCTATGATGGCGCAGGTATTGCCTACAAACCGGAGATAATCCTGGAAGAACTTGGAATACGTCCGGGCAAAGAGGCAAAAACAGAGGAAAAAAACAACTTAGGACTTGCAAGTGATTTGAATATGGTGTATAGTTGTCTCGATTTACGACCAAAAAACAAGGATTATATCATGAGAAAAACAGGTTTTTCTCTTCCTCAAATAAGCAATTGTCTGGTAGAGCTTATGCTTATGGGACTGGTAAGAGAAAGCGGACGTCATTACTATGTAAGAATGAAATAACATTTGGGCCGTAAACAGGAAATTATTCAGTCGTTTTATAGATTACAGGTAGGAGAGGTAACATGGCGAAATATCTGGTGATAGTTGAGTCACCTGCTAAAGTGAAAACCATAAAAAAATTCCTTGGGGCAAATTATGATGTGGAAGCTTCCAACGGACATGTCCGTGATTTTCCTAAGAGCCAGTTTGGAATAGATATTGAGAATGATTTTGAGCCTAAATATATAACCATCAGGGGTAAAGGGGAGCTTCTTGCTAAATTACGCAAGGCAGCTAAGAAGGCGGATAAAATATATCTTGCAACTGACCCTGACCGTGAGGGAGAGGCTATTTCATGGCATCTTATGCAGGCATTGAAGGAAGATCCGGCCAAAATGCACAGGATCACTTTTAATGAGATTACCAAAACAGCAGTAAAAGCTTCTATCAAACAGGCACGTGATCTTGATATGGATCTGGTGGATGCCCAGCAGGCAAGGCGTATGCTGGACCGAATGGTGGGATATACCATAAGCCCTTTGCTCTGGGCCAAGGTAAAAAGAGGTCTGAGTGCAGGCCGTGTTCAGTCTGTAGCTCTTCGTATTATCTGTGACAGAGAAGAGGAGATCAACTCCTTTATTCCGGAAGAATACTGGAGCCTTGAGGGCGATTTTCAGATTAAAGGAGAGAAGAAACCCCTTCAGGCGAAATTCTATGGATCAGATAAAAAAATGACTATTCATAATAAACAGGAAATGGATGCACTTCTTGATTCTCTGAAAGATCAGGAATACGAAATTTCAGAAGTGAAAAAAGGAGAAAGAATTAAAAATGCTCCTTTGCCCTTTACAACCAGTACTCTGCAGCAGGAAGCAGCCAAGACTCTGAATTTTTCCACACAGAAAACCATGCGTCTTGCCCAGCAGCTGTATGAAGGAGTGGACATTAAAGGACATGGTACGGTAGGCCTTATCTCTTATCTGCGTACTGATTCCACCAGGATTTCTGAGGAAGCGGACAGCGCCGCAAGAGAATATATCAGTGCTTCTTACGGGGAGAATTATGTGTCTGTTTCAGAAAAAACAGTTAAGAAAGGCCAGAATATTCAGGATGCACATGAAGCCATCCGTCCTACTGATATTACACGTACTCCTGTTGTGGTGAAGGATTCTCTTTCCAGAGATCAATTCAGGCTTTACCAGCTGATCTGGAGACGTTTCACAGCCAGCCGTATGGCACCGGCCAGGTATGAGACTACTTCTGTGAAGATCCGTGCAGGGGAATATATTTTTACTGTAGCAGCCTCCAAGATTGTTTTTGATGGATTTATGAGCGTTTATTCTGATGAGGAAGACCAGAAAAAAGGAAATGTGATTAATCAGAGCCTTGAGAAAGGCATGAAGCTTACATTAAAGGAATTAAGACCTGAACAGCATTTTACCCAGCCGCCGGCTCATTATACGGAAGCATCTCTTGTAAAAACCATGGAAGAACTGGGAATTGGCCGTCCAAGTACTTATGCGCCTACTATTACCACGATCATCAGCCGCCGGTATGTGGCCAAAGAGCAGAAAAATCTGTATGTCACAGAGCTTGGGGAAGTCGTTAACAATATTATGAAACAGGAATTCCCAAGTATTGTGGATGTTAATTTTACAGCGACTATGGAAGGGCTTCTTGACTGTATTGCCGCAGGTACTGTCAAATGGAAGACTGTAGTCCGCAATTTCTACCCTGACTTAAAGAAAGACGTGGATGAGGCGGAAAAGAAACTTGAAAAAGTTGATCTTCACGACGAAGTTACGGATGTGATCTGTGAGAACTGTGGGAGAAATATGGTGATCAAGTATGGACCACATGGACGTTTTCTTGCATGTCCCGGATTCCCGGAATGCAGAAATACCAAGCCCTACTTTGAAAAAATCGGCGTTTCCTGCCCCAAATGTGGTGGAGAAGTTGTATTAAAAAAGACAAAAAAGGGCCGCAAATATTATGGTTGTGAAAATAATCCGGAATGCGACTTTATGTCCTGGCAGAAACCATCTGACAGGAAATGCCCTAATTGCGGAAGCTATATGATAGAAAAAGGAAATAAGCTGGTGTGCAGTCAGGCTGGATGCGGCTATGTGGAGACGATACAGAAAGAATCCGTAAATTAAGTAATTTTCAGGAGACACAGGAAGGAAATTTCTTTTCTGTGTTTTCTTTAGTTCAGGCATACCTGCATTCTTTGTTTAAATTTTCTGAAAAACAAAGATAAAATGAAAAATAGTAAAATATATCTTGTATTTTGTGAATAAAGCGTGTAGTATTAAATTAAAAGAAAAAATCCGTAACCAGGGTGAAAGGAGGACATTTATGAGCGTTCAGTTGCTGGATAAAACAAGAAAGATCAATAAGCTTCTTCATAACAGCAGCTCCAGCAAGGTAGTGTTTAATGATATCTGCCAGGTTCTGATGGAAACTCTGAGCTCTAACATACTGGTGCTCAGCAAGAAGGGTAAAGTTCTGGGCGTCAGTCTTTGTCCGGGAGTGGAGGAAATTACTGAACTGATCGAGGATAAAGTTGGAGGTTATGTAGATTCCCTGTTAAATGAAAGATTTCTGGGAGTCCTGTCAACCAAGGAGAATGTCAATCTTCAGACCTTAGGGTTTGAACACGTATCAAGCAGTTATCAGGGCATCATTAATCCCATCGATATTGCAGGAGAAAGGCTCGGAACTGTGTTTATGTACCGTTATGACAAACCCTATGACATCGATGATATAATAGTCAGTGAATATGGAACTACTGTAGTAGGGCTGGAAATGATGCGCGCTGTACATGAAGAAAATGCTGAGGAAGACAGGAAACAGCAGGTCGTGAAGTCTGCATTCAACACGCTGTCATTTTCAGAACTGGAGGCCATCATCCATATATTTGACGAGCTTGACGGAGATGAAGGCATACTGGTCGCAAGCAAAATAGCTGACCGTGTAGGAATCACAAGATCTGTGATCGTAAATGCTCTCCGTAAATTTGAAAGCGCAGGAGTGATTGAATCAAGATCATCAGGAATGAAGGGAACCTATATTAAAGTGCTTAACGAAGTCATCTTTGATGAGCTGGAAGAGATCAAGGCACAGAGGAACAAAAAAGGCAACAACTGACAGAAGAGAAATAACCGGGATTTATGGGACGTGTTACAGCTATAAAGAGCTGCACGTCCTTTTTTGTTTTATAATTTATTATTCAAAAGATGCCAGGGTCAACAAGTCATAAAACCACTTATGTGCAAGCACAACGTGGTTTATGACCTTTTGACCCTGGCATCATTCAAAATTGTTCTAAGAAAATTGAGAAGTTAAGAAAATTAAAGAAAAAAAGAGTATAAATGAGATATAAAGAGAATAATACAAATAATATAGCTCTCTTTGGGGTTGCAGAAAAAACTGATTTTCAATAATATAAGGACAGTGATTAGCACTCGATTGAAATGAGTGCTAGCAAATACCCAAGAGGTAAGAAAAATGCTTCGGAGTAAGTATTGGAGAAATAAAGGAGGATCATTGATCATGAAATTAGTGCCATTAGGTGACAGAGTTGTATTAAAACAGATTGAAGCAGAAGAAACAACGAAATCTGGAATTGTTCTTCCAGGACAGGCTCAGGAGAAACCACAGCAGGCAGAAGTTATTGCAGTTGGTCCTGGCGGAGTTATTGACGGTAAGGAAGTTAAAATGGAAGTTTCTGTGGGAGATCAGGTTATTTACTCCAAATATGCAGGAACAGAAGTAAAGCTTGACAAGGAAGAATATATTATCGTGAAACAGAGCGATATCCTTGCTGTAATAGAATAAGTAAATTAAACAGATTAAGTTTGAAAATGGAGGTCATTTTATCATGGCAAAAGAAATTAAATTTGGTGCAGAAGCTAGAGCAGCACTTGAAGCAGGTGTAAACAAATTAGCTGATACAGTAAGAGTTACTTTAGGACCGAAGGGAAGAAACGTAGTTCTTGACAAATCCTATGGTGCTCCTCTTATCACAAATGATGGTGTGACAATCGCAAAAGAGATCGAACTGGAAGATGGTTTTGAAAATATGGGTGCACAGCTTATCAAAGAGGTTGCATCCAAGACAAATGACGTTGCAGGTGATGGAACAACAACAGCTACAGTTCTTGCACAGGCTATGGTTCATGAAGGAATGAAGAACCTGGCAGCAGGCGCTAATCCTATTATCCTGAGAAAAGGAATGAAGAAAGCTACAGACGCTGCTGTTGAATC
>JAQYGS010000072.1 GCA_028722515.1 Clostridia bacterium
TCCTTTTCTTTGTGTAATAATATAAAAAACGCCTTTGCAGTCCTTATCGGATTGCAAAGGCGGATTTCACCGTGGTACCACTTTGCTTGATGTATAAAAATACAACCTCTTTGTTCTGTCATTCATAATAACAGCCTCTCCTGTAACGCGGAGAATACGTCCTTATCTACTGGCATATATGGGTTCAACAGGATGCTCAGAGGTGATGTCGCATAAAAGGCTCTCTGCCGTTTCTCACCATACAACGGCTCTCTGTGATCAGGCATCTTTTCGCGATGTGTCCTCTTCAACGCATTAACAATATAAAGTATGTTAGTATGATACAACATAACTCTATAAAAGGCAAGTATTTTTTTATACATATTTTATATTTTTTTTATAAATTTCTTGTTTATTTTACCATATTTTAGAATCCACAGCTGCTTTTTCAATGGAAAGCCCCTTCATATAACGGTCCATAAAGGAATTAAATCCCTTCACTCCTTCCGGATCCGGATTTAATGTGCTGCTCTCCTGGTCTGCAAATACCTTATTGTCCAAGAAGGCCTCAAGCGTTTCTCCTTCCTCTTTATTTACAAGATAAGAAGCAAGAAGCGCAATACCCCATGCTCCGCCTTCACCGGCAGTAGCCATTACAGATACAGGTGCGTTTACTGCGTCTGCCAGAATCTGCTGGCCCACACCTTTGGTCTTAAACAGGCCGCCATGTCCAAGAAGACGGTCAACCTGAACATTTTCCTTTTCAAAGAGCAGATTTAATCCTACTCTCATGGCTCCCAGGCAGGTATACAGATTGGTTCTCATAAAGTTTGCCAGATTGAATTTACTTTCAGGAGAACGTACAAATAAAGGACGTCCTTCCTCAAATCCGGTCATATGTTCACCTGAGAAGTAACAGTAGGACAGAAGTCCGCCGCAGTCCGGATCTCCCTCCATGGCCTTATGATACAGCGTGCCAAACAGTTTGTTCATGTCCACTTCCATTCCCATAGCCTCTGCAAATTCTTTAAACACATTGACCCACGCATTCAAGTCTGAAGTACAGTTATTGGAATGTGCCATGGCAACCAGGTGGCCTGACGGAGTAGTTACCATATCAATTTCTTTATATGGTCTGGAGAGTTCTTTTTCCAGAACGATCATTGCAAAGACAGATGTACCTGCTGAAACATTACCTGTACGCACTGCTACACTGTTGGTTGCAACCATACCTGTTCCAGCGTCTCCTTCAGGCGGACACATTGGAATTCCAGGTTTCAGTTTTCCTGTCACATCCAGAAGTTTTGCTCCTTCTTCAGTCAGAACGCCGGCATCTTCTCCTGCAACGAGAGCCTTTGGAAGAATGTCACGAAGTTTCCATGAAAATCCGTAAGGAGCAATCAGCTGGTCAAACTTATCGACCATTGTCTGGTTGTAGTCTGCTTTTGCTGTATCAATGGGGAACATACCTGCAGCATCGCCAATTCCCAGAACACGTTTTCCTGTCAGCTTCCAGTGTACATATGCTTCCAGAGTTGTAATATAATCAATGTCCTTAACGTGCTCCTCTCCATTAAGAATTGCCTGATAAAGATGGGCAATACTCCATCTCTGCGGAATATTGTAATTAAACAGCTCAGATAGTTTCTCACTGGCTTCTGCTGTAATATTATTTCTCCAGGTACGGAAGGGAACAAGTAACTCGCCTTCCTTGTTAAAAGGCATATATCCGTGCATCATGGCACTGACGCCAAATGCCCCTACTGATTCCAGTTCCAGATCGTATTTAGCCTTAACATCCTTTACAAGATCCTGATAACAATCCTGAATTCCAGTCCAGATATCATCAAGACTGTAGGTCCATACACCATTTTCATAACGGTTTTCCCATTCATGTCCGCCGGAAGCGATAGGCTGGTTCTTATCATCTACAAGAACTGCCTTGATCCTGGTTGAACCAAATTCAATACCCAATGCTGTTTTATTGTTAATTATTGCCTGTTTTGCTTCTGCTGCTCCCATAATAAACCTCCCTGTTTTTCTAATTTTATTTTTTCATTTGGAATTTATTTTCTGAATGCAGCCTCATTCCATCTCAGTTCATTCTTGAAATTACGGATATTTGTGTCTTTATCAATATAAACGGCTTCAATACCCATTGCGGCTGCCCAGTCCCCCATCTGCTCTGCTGTCAGATCATAAGTAAATGCTGTATGATGTGCTCCTCCTGCAAGAATCCATGCCTCCGCACCTGTTGCAAGATTCGGCTGTGGTGTCCAGAATGCACTTCCCACCGGAAGCTTCGGCATTGGTTTCTCAACTTTTTTACATTCTACATCATTGATGATAAGACGGAAACGGTCTCCTAGATCAATTAAGGAAGTTGCAATTGCAGGACCTGCTTTTGATGTGAAAACAAGCCTTGCCGGGTCTTCCCTATTCCCCATGGAAAGCGGGCAGACCTTAATTCCGATTCTGCCATCTGCAATAGAAGGGCAGACTTCAAGCATATGTGACTGAAGGATTCCCTCTTTTCCAGGCACAAGATTATATGTATAATCTTCCATCATAGACGTTCCCTTCGCATCTTTCATACCTGCTGTCATGATCTTCATCAGCCGAACCATTGCTGCTGTTTTCCAATCACCCTCTGCACCGAATCCGTAACCTTTTTCCATAAGTCTCTGAATTGCAAGGCCTGGAAGCTGCTGAAGAGATCCAAGATCCCCGAAATGAGTAACTATAGCCTGATAGCCTTTTTCTTCAAGGAATTTCTCAAAACCAATCTCGATCTGAGCCTGAACTGCCACATGGCGTTTAAATTCTTCCGGATCCCGTCCTTCAAGAATAATGTCATATTTGCTGTAATATTCATCTACAAGAGTATCCACATCACCTTTTGAGACATCGTTTACATAATCTGCAATTTCATTTACAGGATAGGAATCCACTTCCCATCCGAATTTAATCTGAGCTTCCACTTTATCGCCTTCTGTAACGGCAACGTTTCTCATATTATCTGCAATACGGCAGACACGGATATGACTGCTTTCCACAATTCCAACTGCGGTACGCATCCATGAAGCAATTCTTTCCTGAACATTTCTGTCTGCCCAGTGTCCCACAATTACTTTTCTCTCAATTCCCATTCTTGTTACGATGTGTCCGTATTCACGTCCTCCATGCGCAGACTGGTTTTCGTTCATAAAATCCATGTCTATTGTATCATAAGGAATCTCTTTATTAAACTGGGTATGAAGATGACAAAGCGGTTTTCTGTATTCCTTTAATCCCAGTATCCAGGATTTGGCAGGAGAAAAAGTATGCATCCAGGTAATAACACCTGCACATTCCTCATCTGCATTTGCTTCGTTGAAAGTTTTTCTGATCAGCTCATTTGTGATCAAAGTAGGCTTCCATACAAGCTCAAAGGGAAGAACACCGCTTTTGTTTAATTCTTCCACAATTATTCTGGAATGTTCCGCAACCTTTCTTAAGCATTCATCTCCATAAAGATCCTGTGAACCTGTACAAAACCAGAACTTGTAATTTTTTGCTGTTTTCATAATTTATCTCTCCTTGTATTTTATATTATTTTTTTGCATGATCCGCGAATAATAAGTTCAGGATGGATAGTTCTTTCAACCCGGCTTTCCTGTTCCGAAACACCATTTATTTTTTCCAGAATCAGTTCTGCTGCCATTTCACCTAGCTTTTCCTGAGGGTGAGCAATGGTCGTAAGGCCGTTTCCCCGTTGAGCATAAAGGGAATTGTCATAACCTGTTACAGAAATATCTTCCGGTATACGGATGCCAAGCTGTTCCAGCTCTTCCATAACCTGAACGGCGATCTGATCATTGTAGCATACGATACCATCGGGAAGTTTCCCACTCTGTACCATCTCTTTAGCCATAATGGCAGGCTTCACTTTCCTGTCTTCTGTATGAAACCACACAACCTCATCCGGATCGTAGGGAATTCCAGCCTCCTGCAAAGCTTTTACATATCCACTGTGGCGCTTTAGCCCCTGCATATCATCCGCTTTAAAGAAGCCTGCGATTCTTCTGTGTCCCAGTTCCAGAAGATATCTGGTGACAAGGTAACCCCCTTCGCAGTCATCCATAAGAATATGCGGCTTATCTTTCATTTCCGAATAAATTCCCTGAATGAAAATGTATGGAATTCCAAGATTATCCATATTCTGGTACAGGTTTTTGTGTCTGCATATCATTTCACTTTTACTGGGTTCTATGATCAGTCCGTCAATATCCTTCTGAAGCAGTTCTTCCAGGCATTTAGCCTCTTTCTGTCTGCTGTTTCCTGTGTTTTTCAGAATAATACTATAACCGTTTTCAGAAAGAACATTATCCATTCCCTGAATCAGTCTGGGAAAAATATAATCTGATATATATGTGGTAACAACAGCAATATTTTTGGACTTTTTGATACGTCCCATTTTTTCTGAACAAAAGGTCCCTCTTCCATGAAATGCTTCCACATATCCATCCTGCTCCAGTAATCCCAATGCTTTGCGAACAGTGTGTCTGCTCAAAGAATACTTTCTGGATAATTCATTTTCTGAAGGAAGTTTATCTCCCGGATGAATTGTCCCTGAAAGGATATCGCTTTTTAACTGTTCCATCAGAGAAAAATATTTAGGTTTTCCGTCTTCCGTCATTTGTTTTTCCTCCTGTAATCAGGATACAACTTGTACGCACATACGAACAAGTTGTTTTTTGTGCACAAAATATACAAAATATGCAGGAGATTTTTATGAAAGATGTCTTTACATCGTATCTGTATTTTCAATTATTTCACAACATATCCCGTGAACAGCCATACGAATATTTTTGTCCAGCCGGGAATTGCAGGTAATAAGTGTTACCATATTGCAGGTATCATCCGGCCATACATCTGTTTCGTACATAGAATCAGCTTTTAAAACACCAAGCTGCTTTCTGTACTGTGGACTACCCACCTGATATCCATACTCAAAAGCTGCACTGCCCTCTGAAGCCTGCTGAACTGAAAATATTCTGTAGAAAAATTTACGCCTTGGCGTAGTAATCTCAAACTCAGGACACTGGGCAAGAAATTCCGGTTTTTCATACCTGTTCAGATTGGCAAACATCATATTTCCTTCCATATTGTGTCCAAATATAAAACTATGAGAGTCCGAAAAGTCTTTCTTTCCTGTACATCCCAGAAAAATACACCCAAAGGGATCGTCATCTCCAGAAAAAGAATGGCTAAGATAAAATTCGTCATCTTTTCCCTGAACTACAGGATAAGAGATGTCTGCTCCGGGTACAGTAATCCATCCAACGATCTGAGGATTGACCTTTCTTAAATTTTCCCAGGAAATCCCGAAGGATTCCCTGATCTCATCTTCTGTACCATTATCAGTGCTGATTTTCACGGCAGTTTTCTTTACTTTATCTAAAGGCTCATCTGTATCTTTTTCCTGATCGGGTCTGGAAAGCTGACGGATATTATCATAGCTTTCTCTGGCCTGTCTGTTTTCTTCATAACTTTTCACATAAAAGCTTCCACAATATGTCATAAGTCCTGTAGCTCCCAGGATCATACTGACAGCAAAACTTTTTATTTTATTCATTTCCTGCCCCGTTTTCCAGAATGTTTATAAATAAAAATACCACATCCAAAGAATATTGCTCCTATGATACCTATCACAGCCATGGTTTTGAATGGTCTTGTATCGCCTGTTTTGGCACTTCCGGTAAGAGATCCTCCCTGATATCCATAGCCGGAATTATAGCCGCCGGATGAGGAATATCCTGATGAACCGGAACCCGTACTGCTTTGTCCGCTGCTTCCTGAACTCATGCTGTTGAATCCCCCTGAAGGTGCTCTGGAAGGTACAGGTGTATTCTGTGCCCACGATGATTTTGGAGTAGGTGTAGGGATTGGGGAAACCAAAGGACTATGAGTAGGTGTGGGGATTGGGGAAACAGAAGGATCCGGGTTATTATTTACCTGCACTTCCTGCTGTGCAGTTACCTCCGGAGCTCTGTCTCCATGAGCCTTGGCAATATTTACTACCTGAGCAGAGTTTTTCCCCTGAGTATCAAATTTCACTTCATAGCATACCTCCAGTTTGTCCTTATCCGACAATCCTGTGCCTGTAGAAATTATAAAGCCGGTATCTGAAGCCTCAACAACTGCGTTTCTTATCTCTTCTCCATTCTTCATCACAAAAATACTGTCCTTCTTCAGAATTCCTCCAAATGTCTGTAGTGCATCTTCAATTACAATATTGTCATCTGTAACGTCTTCCCTAAGCTGTCTTACAGTTAATTTATAATATCCAGTATCTCCTGATTCATATTCTTTCCTGTCACATTCTTTTATGATTTCCAGAACAGGGCTGTGGATTTCCGTTTCTGTTTCTGAAGATGCAGGTATCTTTTCCTGACTGTCTGCAGTTGCTGTGTTATGTACAGTTTTTCCGGCGAGATTTTTATCCGTAACTGCTGCCTGATATTCAACAACCATATATTTCTGGTTTCTATAGTCAACAGGATTATATATAACCTGTTCCGTAAGTCCTCCCCTGTTCAGATCAAATATGCTGTAATTGGAATCCTTAATCAGGTTTCTTCCGGTGGAAACAAGAAACGAATTATCATCCTTCACATCTAATCCGGCCTGTACAACTGTTCCTGTATCATCCATAAGTACGATAGAATCCTTCTGAAGTGTTACTCCCGGTGTATCAATAATGTCAGAAAGAGTTACATTACGTGCCACACATCCTGTCTGTTCCTGGGTTATCTTCACACGGTATGTAATAATATCGCCATACTTATAAAATGGTTTCTCTGTTTCTTTCACAACCTTCAGAACAGGAGAATTGATCCAGACTTTTGCGCTGGCTTTTACAGTTGCCGCATTATCTGCACCCGCCTGTACCGTATTTACGATTTCCTGACCATTTACGCTGTCCTTAGGAATACAGCGATATACAATAGTCACAGGCGTCTGATAAGGAAGATCGGAAATAACCAGACTCCAGCCGTTTCCCTGACGCATAACCTGATATGTTACTGGTTTTTCTCTTGTCTGATTATAATTCTCAGGATTCAGCATATTTCCTGCATCATCTGTCCCTGCTACAGGCTCCTGTATCGATACAGGAATTCCACTGACTGTCAGTGCATCCTCACCCTCATCAAGGGCAAATCCGTCTGGCAGAGACATATCAGTAATAGTCACATTTCTTGCAATTGATCCCTTCTGAAGATTATTGACCACTACCTGGTAATAAATCTGTTCTCCTACCCGGAATTCATTGTCTGTTCTGCCATCTCCGGTCTGCAGATATGGATTCTGAAAGCTTTTATGGATGTCCAGTACTGCTGTATTTACATATGCCTCTGCATCGTCATTCTTCTCAGGAGTATTCTGTGCCTGAACATTTGCAATATTAATGCTTTCCATTCCATTGATTTCTTCTGTAACTGTACACAGAAAGCTGATTGTTACAGGTGTTCCTGCAGGCAGATCAGTAATGTTCAGTCTCCACCCTGTACCTTCCGGAAGGAATTCATAACCTACCAGCTTTTCCTGTGTTTCATTATAAAATTCCGGATTCAGCACTCCCGATACGTCAGCTGTACCTGCTACAGGTTCCACTATGCTTTGTGGAATTCCGCTCAGGGCAACACTGTCTGCTGATGCGAGTGCTAATCCCTGCGGCATCTGTGTATCCCACACTGTCACATTTCTTGCGATGGTTCCGGGATTCATATTCTCAACCACAACAGTGTATTGTACCTGTTCACCCAGTCTCCATTCATAATGGTCTGCCGTCTTCTCTATCCTGAACTGTCCGGAATTTACGTAAATTTCCGCATCATCTGATTTTTCGGCAGCATTTCCTGCACTTACAGTTGCCGCATTCACACTTTCATGTCCGTTAGCTGCATCCTGGGCAGTACAATGGAAGAGTAATGTAACCGGATAACTATAGGGAAGGTAAGAACAGTAGAAGGAAAATCCCTTTCCATCTGCTTCTACATAAGCCTCTACCGGACGTGTTTCAAAAGCCTGGCCCGTCTTTTTATCAGGGACAGGATAATCCACCTGCTGAAGCAGATTCAGAATCTCTATATTCTGAGTGCCACCTGTGAGCACAAGTCCCTCCGGAAGTCCCAGATCCGTGATTTTTACATCCTTTGCAATTGTACCTGGTACAGTATTATTCACAGTTACACGATAGGAAACCTCATCTCCCACCTGCCACTCGTAATGATCCGCTGCCTTATCAATTTCAAGCTGTGGGCTGTTTGGCCATACTTCAGCAATATCCTTTCTGTACTGCTGTTCCTTGGAAACCGGATCTACAAAATTGTCAGATGTTGCTGTCACAATGTTATCCCATTCCTGTCCATTAGAAGCTTCCAGAGCCTCACATTGAAACAAAACGGTAATGGTTTCTCCGGCTTTCAGCGATGGGCAGTCCGCCTTCCATCCGTTCTCTCCTTCCAGCGTAAAATTACAGTTATCCGCACCCGGAGATGTTTCCACAGTATAATGTCCATCCAGAAGTTTCAGTCCAGAAGGGATCTGGTCTTCTATGTGAACATTCACTGCTTTAATATATGGTTTAATCTGTGATACAGTTACTTTATAATCTATCGTATCTCCAACTGCCCATTCATATCGGGAAGAATTTTTCTTAACTTCCAGTTCAGGAGAAATGAGTCCTCTCACCCATACTGTTTTCGACTGCAAAGAACCGCCTGTTCCGTTTAAACGTTCATATCTCATTTCTGCCTGATTGGGTACCACAATAGAATACCCGTCTTCTGACAGATATTTGGGTATATCAATCTCAGCTTCTGGTTTTCTGTGTACTTTTAAAATAAATGTATAAACCTGATTATCTGTAAAAGACTCCTGTTGCAGAGTATTTTCCTTCGCATTCAGGGTAATGGTCTGTCCATCAATATTCCTGTCAAATAAGTCTGTTACATCCTGTCCTGAATCATTTATGACAGATATTTTAGATATATTATCAATTGTCAGGCAGTCTTCCAGAGTATCCTGAATAACAAAGGATTTCAGTTTGTTTGGTGTTACCTCCGTCTGAACCATATACTGAAATTCTTCAGTTCCTCTGATTTCAAAAGGTTTCTCTTTGTCAGAAGCAACAGCCTGATCCCATGTGCATCCCGATTCACCTACTTTCTTCTCCGGTTCTTTCTTCATTTCAATTCCGCCGAAACAATAAGAAGTAAAATCAAAAAATGCGTGGGACTTAACGAACTTCTGGCCTTTAAAGGTGGGACACAGGGTATTTCCTGAAGCATCCACATATGTATCTTTTATCTTCTTTGCCCAGTTCTCCTGAGAACCTGCTTTAGCAATATTTTTTTCTCTGGTTTCATCCCAGCTGTCCAGCTTCTTCTGATGAGAAAATACAAGATTAAAATTGTCCGTCTGATACAGAGTATTCATCCATCCTTCTTCATCACTAGGTGTAATTGAGGAATTCTGTGCTTCTACGCTTGTGCCGTCTACTGTCAGAAAATCATTGCCTTCAATAATATACGCACGTTCCAAACCGCTGTCCGGGGGAATAGTCACTCCCTGTGATGCATCAATGTCACGGATGGTGCCATGCCCACAGATAACCAGCGGTTCCTGTGTTCCATGCTTGAGAAATTGAAAATTCACCTTTGCAGAGCCTAGAGAATAAATAAATACTCCAATGCTGTTTCGGGAAAATCCCACAATAGGATGAGCTTCGTTATTTTCCCAGGCATAATATTTTGCTCTGCTTTCATCTGTTGCGGATGGAGATTGAAGATCATAACGATCCTGTGCATTTTTTACCTCCAGCAATGTAAGCCGGACATCAACGACGTTACCTGCACCATCCCGTCCAACATTATTGTAGCGCATACCTGCACTGCCCGAAACGTACTTATCTGTTATCCTTACAGTTTCCGCATCCCTGTCACTTCTGCCATGATTAATAAATGCCTCTCTGTCCATATTATCGCACCCAAAAGATTCCATTGTGGTAATCCCCGGCTGATATTTAATGTTAAACCTGTGTTCGTAATCAATAATCTGTTCCTCTTTCCACAATTCAATGGCATTGACCTGAGCCATAACTGTCTGAGGAGGCAATATGCCCATAATTGTCTGCAAGGCAAATAACAATGCAAGCCAGAATGCCCCCATTCTCTCTTTGATTTTTAAAAATCTCTTCATAACTGCTCCTTTCCTATGAAATTAAAATTTGAATTGCCTGCGCCTGACAGGATTATTGAAATTAAACGTGAATAGTGAATCATAAAAGAAGTGAATAAGATAAAATGCTGTTGAGATTTCCCGGTGTTTCAGATTCACCGGGAAAGCGACTTGTTAAATCAGAAAAATTCAACTGTTTCTCTTCTTCAGCCATGAAAGCAGAGAAAGAATAATAGCAAAAACAATAAAAAATGGAAGGACTACTCCAATGATCATTACAAGAAGAAATATTGCAATCCCTGCAGCTACGATAACTACTGCCTTTCCCTGCCAGGTTGAGAAATCCAGATATTTCTTCCATTTCTTCTCCGGCTGTGGCGGAGGCTCCACACTCGATTCCACCCCTGAACCGCAGGAAGAATACTGTCCATATCCCTTCTGGCTGCTTCCCTCATCTGTATCGATTAACGTCCTGGCAATCAGCCTGGGATCTCCCAGTTCAGTCAGAACTTCCTGTTCGGAACGTCCCTTTCTCACCTGGGATTGAATATAATCTTCATAATAGCGGACATGTGCTGCTGCTTTTCCCTCCTGCATCTGACCATCCAGCTGGTTTCTCAGGATTTCCAAAAATTCTGTTCTGTCCATAAACCTTATCTCCATTGATGAAATTGATCAAAATCTGTTGTCATATCAACTATACAGGTATTTTATCATACTTTTCTCGGATAGAAACTAATTTAATCATTAATTTTTTATGAAATACTTATAAAACCTGATATTTGTGTTATTTAAACAAAAAAATCTCTGTTTTACAAAAATTCTTGACATTTTTTATAAAGAGTGTTATATTATGTTCATCAATTAAAAGAACCTTCGAGTACTGACGGAGATAGTGGGACATAAACCACGAGGGAGTCGGAGGTTTGTTAAGCCGACCGTCTGGGCAGTATTTGAGGATTTCAGATACTGTCCTTTTTTATTCCGAACAGGTTCTTTTAATTAGGACGAGAGAAACGAAAGGAGAATATTTCATCATGGGATTCAAATCAGACATTGAAATTGCTCAGGAGAGCGAGATGCTCCCGATCACTGAGATTGCGGAGAAAGCAGGTATTGATGACAAATACCTGGAGCAGTACGGTAAGTACAAAGCAAAAATCGACTACAATCTTCTGAAGGAAACTGACAAGCAGAACGGTAAACTGATTCTTGTTACAGCTATCAACCCAACTCCTGCAGGAGAAGGAAAGACTACAACAACTGTTGGTCTTGCAGACGGAATGCAGAAGCTTGGCAAGAAAGTTATGGTTGCTCTTCGTGAACCATCCCTGGGACCGGTTTTCGGTGTTAAGGGCGGTGCAGCAGGCGGCGGATATGCACAGGTTGTTCCTATGGAAGACATCAACCTTCACTTTACAGGCGACTTCCATGCCATCGGTGCAGCCAACAACCTTCTGGCAGCTATGATCGATAACCATATTTATCAGGGCAATGCATTAAACATCGACCCAAGAAAGATCACCTGGAGAAGATGCGTGGATATGAACGACCGTCAGCTCCGTAATATCGTTGACGGACTTGGCGGAAGAACCAATGGTGTTCCCCGTGAAGACGGATATGACATCACCGTTGCTTCCGAGATTATGGC
>JAQYGS010000073.1 GCA_028722515.1 Clostridia bacterium
CGGTGGTGACAGTGATTTTAGGATACCCTGCCGCTGTCATCCCTACGGGAGAACACCCCGTAAACGCAAAATGCAGGCGTGAGATTTACTCGCCCTTTTCGGTCGTGTAAAACCACCCCTGCGGTCAGAAAAATCATTCCGTGTAAATGGTAAACTATTTTCCATAGATTTAGGCAAATAAAAATCCATAGTTTTTGGCAATTAAAATTCCATAGTTATACAATTAACTCCTCCGAATGGTATACTCCTATCCGGAGGTGATGAAAGGATGGTTGATTGGATAATGTATGGAAAAATCCAAGAAATGAAAAGAACTGGTTTAAATAAGAGTCAGACCAGCAGGCATCTCGGTATTGATTACAAGACTGTACTAAAATACTGGGATATGAGTCCGGATGAGTATTCTGCAACAAGAAAAGTAGCAGAAACTCGTACCAAGAAAGCTGACAGATATAAAGACTTTGTTATTGAATGTCTTCAAAAATATCCGGATATGTCAGCTGCACAGATTTATGACTGGATTCGTGAAAGAACTTGTCTTGAAACACTTGAATTTCAGGAACGGGCTTTTCGAACCTACGTAAAAGAAATCCGGAATGAGTATAATCTCCGTAAACCCGAAAAGAACCGGCAGTATGAAGCGGTAGACGAGCTTCCCATGGGAAAACAGGCTCAGGTGGATATGGGAGAAATCATTCTGGAAACAATGACAGGACGTCATAAGAAAATATACTGTTTCGCCATGGTCATGACGCACTCCCGACAGAAGTTTGCACTCTGGCAGGAAAAACCATTTACCACAGATAGCTTTATACAGGCACATATGAGAGCGTTTGCCTATTATGGAGGCAGACCGATAGAAATCGTTTATGATCAGGACAAGATTCTTGCCGTAAGTGAAAATCATGGAGATATCATTTATACGGAAGGATTCCAGAACTATGTTAATACTGTCAGATTTGATATATTTTTATGTCATGGTGCCGATCCGGAATCCAAGGGTAAAGTTGAAAATGTAGTTAAGTATGTAAAACATGGATTTGCTGAACACCGTATATTCAGGGACATTGACAGTTTCAATGCAGACTGCATGGCATGGCTTGAACGTACAGCAAACAGCAAGAAACATGGGACAACGCAAAAGATACCGGCAGAAGTGTTTGAACTTGAAAGAGAACACCTCATACCAGTATCTGGATACAGCTTTACGCCGGCTGTTAATGACACTATAACCTATCAGGTCAGAAAAGACAACATTGTTTTATATAAAGGTAACCGCTATCGCGTACCAAAAGGAACCTATGAGCCGGGTAAAAAAGTATATATGATGGTTGAAAACGAAATCATCTCCATAACAGACTGTGTTACTGGGGAGATTTATGCAAAGCACCCTCTGTGTCATGAAAAAGGCAGACTGATAGGTCAGAAACGGGAAGACCGTGATAAAAGCCGGACAATACAGGAACAGGAAAACTTATTGCAGGAACTGTTCTTAAACGATGAACTGGTTATGCCTTTTCTACAGCATATCCATGAAGAAAAACCACGATATTATCGTGACCAGCTGGGTGTTATCAGAAGACTATTTGAAGAATGGAATGCAGAAATGCTGATAGAAGGCCTGCATTACTGTACGGAAAGAGAAATGTATTCAGCAGCTGATTTAAAATCCACCGTCATATATTTCAATGAATTAAAAGCTGATAAACATATCAAAAAACTACATACTGCACTGCCGACCAAATATTGCGGGAACAAACCACAGATACGGGATTTACGTCTTTATGAAGAAGCGATGGAAAGGGGTGCGGTAAATGGATAAAATACAGGAAATCAAAGGATATGCATCCAGTCTTGGACTGACACATACGAGAGATGATTTAGAAACAATCATTCATGAGGCTGAAAAAGCTCAGTCCAGTTATGTTGAGTTTATACAGGATGTTTTTGGTGGTGAAATAAAATACCGCCAGAATAAAGCAAAGGAAAAAAGAATAAAGGAGGCAGGTTTTCCATATAAGAAATATTTAAAAGATTTTGACCTCGATTTCTGCCAGTCAATCACAAGGAAACAGCTGAATCAGCTGTCAGAACTTACATGGATTGACGGTATATATAATCTCATACTTTCGGGTCCGCCGGGAGTTGGAAAGACACATCTGGCGATTGCTCTTGCGTATCATGCCTGTGAGGAAGGTTACAAAGTAAGTTATACAAGTATGCAGTACTTAATGCAGGTGCTTAGAACCTGTGAAGTGGACAGACGAAGCAGAGCCAAGATGAACCGGATATTGAAATCGAATCTGTTGGTAGTGGATGAAGTTGGTTATCTCCCAATAACGTCAGTAGAGGGAAATCTGTTCTTTCAACTGATATCACAGTTACAGGAGCAGACATCCATTATTATTACAACCAACAAGGGATTTGAAGAATGGGCTGAATTTCTGGATGATGCAGCGCTTGCTACTGCAATTCTTGACAGACTGTCCTATCGGTGTGACCGCATTCAGATGAGCGGAAAGAGCTACCGGTTAGAAAATCGCAAATCATTTTTATCTAAAAACAATATGAAGAAAGCAGAAGTTTCTAATTAACAAACAACCCACGGATTACTCCGTGGGTATCAAAAACAAGATAGGTATGGAATATTAATTGCCGTTTTTTATGGAAAATTAATTGCCAAAAAATATGGAAAAGTACTTGCCGTTTACAACAGATAAAGCGTTTGATTAAGGAGCTTGTAAATGAAGGCCTCTTGAAGAAGAGAAGCGGAGGATTTAATAAACCAAATCACTTATTTGTTATTCTTCCAGGGGAGCAAAAAGGAACTACTGGGGAGACCACAAATGGCAC
>JAQYGS010000074.1 GCA_028722515.1 Clostridia bacterium
TCTATCATTACCACTTTCATATAAGGTGAAACTTCCGGGTCATTTTTTATAAGATCCTGAAGGGTGAGGAGCAGATGAATAATATCTTTTGCTGTCACGTAAGCAGGAGCCGCCTTGGCACCGAAAATGAAAGTGATGGGACGCTGTGGTATCTTTCCGCTTTTAATTTCCAGATATTTATGAATGATATAAAGGGCATTTAACTGCTGGCGTTTGTATTCATGAAGACGTTTGATCTGTATGTCATAGATGCTGTTTTCATCAATTTCCATACCTGTGTTTTTCAAAATGAATTCTTTACAGCTTATCTTGGCCTGTTCTTTAATTTCCAGAAGCTTGTTCAGAACTTCCGGATCCTCTCTGTATCTCAGAAGATTCTCCAGCGCATCTGCATTCTGCTTGAAATCCTCTCCAATAAGACCGGTAATAAAATCTGTCAGAGGACGATTGCAGTGCATCAGCCAGCGGCGGAAAGTAATACCGTTTGTTTTATTATTGAATTTTTCCGGATAAATGTCATAAAATGCTTTTAATTCACTTGTTTTAAGTATCTCGGTATGAAGAGCTGCCACTCCGTTTATGGAGAAGCCATAGTGAATGTCCATATGCGCCATATGGACCAGATCGTTTTTATCAATAATTGCTACTTCTTCCTGAGGATATTTTTCCTTGATCTTCTCATCCAGCTTTTCAATAATGGGTACAAGGTGTGGAACAACATCAAGAAGGTAGTCCATAGGCCACTTTTCAAGGGCTTCTGCAAGTATCGTATGATTCGTGTAAGCACAGACACTGGAAACGATGGTACATGCCTCATCAAATTCTATTCCTTTTTGTGTAAGGAGACGGATCAGTTCAGGGATAATGAGACTCGGGTGGGTATCATTGATCTGAATTACCGCATAGTCTGCCAGATCATGAAGGTTACAGCCCTTCTTTACAGCTTCGTCAAGTATGAACTGAGCGGCATTGGAGACCATAAAATACTGCTGATAAATTCTGAGCTTGCGTCCATCGTCATCGCTGTCATCCGGATAAAGGAACAGAGTCAGGTTGTGAAGGATATCTTTTTTATCAAAGGAAATACCGTCCCTTACAATGGATTCATCCGCAATGTCTATATCAAAAAGGTGAAGGGGAATGGCTTTGTTTTTATATCCTGCCACATCAATATCATACAGGGAAGACTTCAGGGAAAAACCTCTGAATGGAACGGTATAGGACACACCTGCAGGGGTAAGCCAGCTGAATTCTTCTATCCAGGGATTAGGAGTTTCCTGCTGGAGTCTGTCTTTAAATTCCTGTTTGAAAAGTCCCAGGTGGTAATTCAGGCCGATTCCTTCTCCAGGAAGTCCCAGTGTTGCGATGGAGTCCAGAAAACAGGCCGCCAGTCTTCCAAGTCCGCCGTTTCCAAGGGAAGGTTCCGGTTCCACTTCTTCAATTTCAGCCAGTGATTTCCCATTCTCTTTCAGAAATGCATCCACATCATCATAAAGCCCCAGATTGATCAGATTGTTGGACAAAAGTTTGCCAATAAGAAATTCAGCGGAAATGTAGTACAGCTTCTTCTTTCCGTTCTGATATCCTCTTTCAAATATCTGATTCTTTGTATAAACCAATAATGCCTGATAGATTTCTTCATTTGTACACATACGTACATTTTTCTGATATAGGTCATAGATAAGCCCTTCTAAAACTTCCATTATATTCTCCTTTCCATATCCTTAAGTAGATGTCTAGGCCAAAAAACATATGTATTACTATTATATCGTCTTACGGAAAGAAATCAAGCTTTTCCCTTCCCTGTGGGTTTACAAAATTTTGGGAGTGTGCTAAAATTTTTTCTATAGCAGAAAAGTTCAGATACTTTTGACAAACAATGGAGGAACTTTTAAATGGAAAAAAAGAAGTTTTATATAACAACAGCTATTGCCTACACTTCCGGGAAACCACATATTGGAAATACTTATGAAGTTGTACTTGCAGATGCCATTGCCCGTTACAAAAGACAGCAGGGGTATGATGTATTTTTCCAGACCGGAACTGATGAGCATGGCCAGAAGATTGAGCTGAAGGCAGAAGAAGCAGGTGTGACACCCAAGGAATTTGTTGATAATGTGTCCGGCGAAATTAAGAATATATGGGATCTGATGAATACTTCTTATGATAAATTCATCCGTACTACGGATGAGGATCATGAGAAGCAGGTGAAGAAGATCTTTAAGAAAATGTATGCAAAAGGAGATATTTACAAGGGGTATTATGAGGGAATGTACTGTACTCCCTGTGAATCCTTTTTTACGGAATCCCAGCTGGTAGATGGTAAGTGTCCTGACTGCGGACGTCCCTGTATTCCTGCAAAGGAAGAGGCGTACTTCTTCAGAATGAGTAAATATGCAGACAGACTGATCGATTATATCAATACCCATCCGGATTTCATCCAGCCGGAATCACGTAAGAATGAAATGATGAATAATTTCCTTCTTCCTGGCCTTCAGGATCTGTGTGTATCCAGAACATCCTTTAAATGGGGAATTCCGGTAGACTTTGACCCCAAGCATGTAGTGTATGTATGGCTTGATGCTCTGACAAACTATATTACAGGTATTGGATATGACTGTGACGGCGAAAGTTCTGAGCAGTTTAAGAAATACTGGCCGGCAGATCTCCATCTGATCGGCAAGGATATTATTCGCTTCCATACTATTTACTGGCCGATTTTCCTTATGTCACTGGACCTGCCTCTGCCTAAGCAGGTATTTGGACATCCATGGCTTCTTCAGGGAGACGGTAAGATGAGCAAATCCAAGGGAAATGTGATCTATGCTGATGAGCTGGTAGATTTCTTTGGAGTAGATGCAGTCCGCTATTTCGTGCTTCACGAGATGCCATTTGAGAATGACGGCGTGATCACCTGGGAGCTTATGGTAGAGCGGCTTAACTCTGATCTTGCCAATACTCTGGGAAATCTTGTAAACCGTACAATTTCCATGTCCAATAAATACTTTGGCGGTATTGTGGAAAATAAAGGTGTTTCGGAACCGGTGGACGAAGAACTTAAATCCTTCATTCTTTCAATTCCAGGCAAAGTGGATGAGAAAATGGAGAAGCTTCGTGTTGCAGATGCCATTACAGAGGTATTTTCTCTGTTTAAACGCTGCAACAAATATATTGATGAGACTATGCCATGGGCACTTGCGCGTGAAGAAGATAAGAAAGACCGTCTTGCTACGGTTCTTTACAATCTGGTAGAGGGCATTACCATTGGTGCGGTTCTTTTGAAATCCTTTATGCCGGAAACTTCAGAGAAGATTCTTGCCCAGCTGAATGCAGCAGACAGAAGCCTTGAGGAACTGAAGACATTTGGCCTGTATCCGTCAGGAAATAAAGT
>JAQYGS010000075.1 GCA_028722515.1 Clostridia bacterium
ATCCAATGTAACACAATTCAGTGTCATTTCTATAATGAATGATGCCTTACCGAAGAAGAGCAAGGAATCAAAGCTATCTTTTTCAGCAAAGAAACTGGATAAATATTTTCCACCGCAGTATTCAACGAAAGAACGTGAAAATATAATCATTCAGCTATTGGAACAGTGGAGTGCAGATCAGGTACAGTCAGAGTAGAAATATAATTATGATGTTTCAGAAGTGTAGAAACGGCACTTCTGGAACAGGAAGGAGATTCAAATGGAAGACAGAATAAGACTATCCTATTTCTATGGAAAGGAAGCGGATCAGTTTTCATTTTATAAGATACCGAAGTTATTATTTACAGAAGAGTATTTCAAAAAAATATCAGTGGAGGCAAAGGTGTTGTACGGACTGATGCTGGATAGGATGTCACTATCTATGAAAAATCAGTGGATGGACGATGAAGGGAGAGCTTACATATATTATTCGCTTGAAGATATCATGGAGGCTCTGGGATGCAGTAACAAAAAAGCAATATCCATAATGAAAGAATTGGACACGGATGCTGGTATAGGTTTGATTGAAAAGAAGCGTCAGGGGCAGGGAAAACCAACCATGATTTATCTAAAACAGTTTATGGTGCAGGATGTTCAGAAGTGTAGAAATTTCACTTCTGAGCAAAAAGTGGCAGTTTCAGAAGTGAAGAATTTACATGTCTTGAAGTGTAAAAATGCCATGTCTAGAAGTGAAGAAATTACACTTCCAGAAGTGAAAAATATTCACACTAATAAGAATAATATAAATAATACTGAGTTAAGTAATACTGAATCTTATCTTATCGTATCCGGAAATGATGAGATAGGATCCGACGTACAGGCATATGCAGAACTTATCAGAGATAATATTGATCTGGATATTCTGTTAGAGAGATATCCGTTTGACAAAGAGTTACTTAATGGCATCTTTGATTTGATTTTGGAAACAGTGTTATGCAGGAACAATGAAATTGTAGTGGCATCCAATAAATATCCGGCGGAGCTGGTCAGAAGTAAATTTCTGAAACTGACGAGTTCGCATATTGAATATGCAATGGGATGTATGAAATCAAATACCACAAAAGTGCATAACATCAAGAAATATCTGCTGGCAACATTGTTCAATGCACCAAGTACAATCAGTGGTTATTATCAGGCAGAGGTTAACCATGATTATCCCCAGTTTGCTGTAAGTGGCAAATAATGACTTGACGTATATGGAGGCAGATATGAGCAATTTTGAAAATTATGATTTTATATTACCTGATGGAGTGGTAATTGAAAATGAAAAGGCTGATAAAGAAGGAAGGAAGAAAAGAATGTCTGCTATGTGTGTAAAGGTCCGTGAACAGACAAATATGAACAGAAAAGAATTTGCTGAATGGCTTGGAATTCCGTATAGAACGATGCAAGACTGGGAGCGGGGTGTGAGCGAGGTCCCTGATTATGTACTGAATCTTATAGCATATAAAGTTAAAAATGAAAAAGAAAAAGGAAACATTTGATAATTGTATGTAAGGCATGGAGGTATCCGGTTATGTATGAAGATGAATATTATTATGAAGCACGGAAAAAAGAAAATGCAAAATTAGATGCCGAACTGGCGGGGACATTTGCAACCGTCATAGGTGGATTGATTGGTGCAGTGTTATCATGCTTATTATTTCTGCTAAGGAGATTTGATGTATTAAGCTCAGGATTGGCATCATTATTATTCTATATGCTTACTTATACAAGAGAGTGGCATGTGGCTGTCTACATTACAGTGGCTTTTGTAATATTCATCGCATCAATGATTTTACAACATGCGTTCTTGGCAGGAAGAATTATTTTTACAATCTTTGTAAGTATGGCAGTTGCAATAATAGGTGCAGGCTGGAAAGCATATGATACAGAAATTCAGAGAAATACAGTTATGGTAATATGTTTTGCAGTTACTGTGATACTAGGTCTGATATCGTGGAAAGGAATAAAAGCTAAGGAATCTTAATAACTGCGACGAACGACTACGGTTTGACTACTATTTTGTTACAAATGACTACGGTTTGACTACTATTTTGACTCTTTTTTTCTGAATAGGGGTGTGATAATATTATCATAGACAAATGAGACATGAAACGCGAGAGCGGTCAGGCATTTGTTTCTCTTTTGCAAAAGAATATGGATCAAGAATGAAGCGTCAGCTCATTACCGGATCGGTGATGGGTATGGCGCTTTTTTGATGCAAAAATCAGGTGACATCTGAATAATAAAATCAGGAGGAAATTGCATGGCATATGAATATGACCATGACTGTCCGTTTGAAGCCTTCATCACCAATCTTGGAAAATACAACGAGGGTGAGCTGGTCGGCGAATGGGTGAAGTTTCCCACCACATCAGAAGAACTGCAAAAAGTATTTGAACGAATTGGAATCGGCTCAAAAGATGATTTCGGTAATCCTTATGAAGAATGGTTCATTAGTGATTATGACTGTTATGTTGATGGGCTGTATGAAAAGCTGGGAGAATATGAAAACCTGGATGAACTCAATTATCTGGCTTCCAAGCTCGATGAGCTGGATGATCATGATTATAACCATTTTCAGGCGGCAATGCAGATCAGTGATTATACAGGCAGCATTAAAGATGTGATCAATCTTATTGATAACCTGGATAAGTATGAAATCTATCCGGGAGTAGAAAGCAATGCTGATCTGGGACATTACTATATCGAAGAACTCGGTATGATGGAAGTTCCGGATTATCTTGCTGATTACATTGATTATGAGGCCTACGGCAGAGATGTGGCCATTAACGAAATGGGACAGTTTACAGATTATGGATATGTGAGAGATACACAGGAATATTTTACAGAATATTACGATGGAGACCGTGAGAACATCCCGGATGAATACAGGGTTATGGATTTTAAGGTTTCTGGTGAGAAAGAGAGGAAAACTATGAATTACGAAACATTTAAGCAGGAATTTGCAGAGGATATCAAAGAAAAGCTCTATGAGAGAGGCTATGATGATGTAAGGATCAGCTTCAATAATGTGGAGAAGACAAATCAGAATTATGAAGCTTTGTCGGTTGTTCCGGAAGGCAACAATGTGGGTGTCAATTTCAATATTGAGAATGCCTTTGCAAGCTATGAGCACACGGATGATTATGCCGGAGTGCTTGCCAGTGCAACAATGGTCATTGCTGATGGTCTTGACAGAGCCCCTGCTATTGATGTAAGTGCTCTTATGGATTATGAGAACATGAAAGAGAAGCTTTCTGTGGAAGTTATTTCAGCGGATGCAAACGCTGATCTGCTTGCCAACGTACCGCATGACAGAATGGAAGATCTGGCAGTTGTATATCGTTTTGTGATGGAGAGCAGCGAAGATGGACGTGCATCTATTCTGGTCACCAACAATCTGATGGATCGTATGGGAGTTTCCCATGAACAGCTCAGGGCAGATGCTTTGGAGAATTCACCGGAGATCAGACCGGTAGTGATCATGGGAATGAATGAGGTCATGAAGGAAATGATTGACCCGGAAGTATATGAGATGTTTGGAATTCCGGATGATGCGGAGGAAACGATGTACGTCGCAACAGTCCCTGATAAGAATTCCGGAGCAGGAGTAATTGCCTATCAGGATTTCATGGATCAGGCAGCAGAAAGAGTTGGCGGAGATTTCTTTGTGCTTCCGTCTTCCATCAATGAGATCCTTTTAGTTCCCGATAATGGAGACATGACAGCTGATGCGCTCAGGGATATGGTAAAGGATGTGAATGCCAAGGAGGTAAGCCCGGAGGAAAGACTTTCTGATAATGTCTACCATTACGATTCCAAGGATCATGTCTTTGAACTTGCAGAGAAGTTTGAGGCAAGACAGCAGGAAAAGAAAACGGAGATTGATGAAAAATCAGAGGAGAAAGGATCCGTATTAAAAGATTTGAAGGATAAGCAGAAGGAAGCAGCTGCAAAGCCTCCGGTAAAGGATGCTGCGGAAAAAGCAGCAAAATCAAAAGGCAGAGAAGTATTATAAAAAAAGGATTGTGTCAGCCTGTGGTGATTGCCATGGGACTGGCACTTTTTTGATGGGAAGGAATGGTGATTACAGTGGCAGAAGCACATAAGGGTACAAACGGACAGAAGGGAAAGAGTTACAGCGGAATTGGTGGAAGACCACCTATAAGTCATCCACAAAATTGCAGCCATGAGTGTCCGTATGGTCATGATAAATCGTTCTGTTTTCCATGCTATAAAAAGCTGGTGGAAGACATGAGAAAGAAAAAGGAAACAGGAAATGGCATTTGATTATTTCTATGGGGCACAGTCACAGCAGTTTGCATTTTACAGGATTCCCAAGGTGCTGTTTACAGATAACCGGTTCCAGAAGATTTCCACAGAGGGAAAGGTTCTTTACGGTCTTTTATTGGACAGGGTATCTCTGTCAATGGAAAACGGATGGATTGATGATGAGGGAAGAGTGTATATCATTTTTACCCTGACAACTATAAGACAGGCAATGAACTGTGCAGAAAAATCAGCAATCAAGTATCTGACGGAGCTGGAAGAGTTTGGTCTGATTGAAAGGATCCGGCAGGGATTTGGCAAACCGGCACTGATCTATGTAAAGAATTTCATAGACCAGCAGAATTTACAGGTCAAGACAAGTAAAAATTACAGTTCACCACCAGTAAAAGTTACAGGTCAGGACCTGTATAATTTACAGCCTAATTATACTTATAACAATAATACTGATTTTAATAATACTAATCCTATCTTATCAGAGGATGAGGATAGGATGGGATATGAGAAATATTTCATGGAACAGCTCAATATTGAGGCATTAAAACAGGATTATCCATATGACAGAGAAATGATAGACGGCATCATGGAGCTTATTCTGGATGTTGTGTGTTCCAAAAGAAAGATCATTTGTATTGCCGGGGATGTGAAGTCAGTAAATGTGGTAAAGGGGCGGTTCATGAAGCTGAACATGGAGCATATCCGCTATGTAATGAAATGTATGCAGGAAAACACAACCAAGATCAGGAGCATCAAGCAGTATATGCTGGCAGCACTGTATAACGCACCGGCAACAATAGACAGCTATTATCGTGCAGAGGTTAATCACGATATGGCAGAAGGAAAAATATAGCAGAGGAGAGACAAAAATGGATATGGAGAAAATCATGGCATATGTTGAGAAGATTGCAGAAAACCTGGAAGGACTGGTTTGTGCAATCGGATGTGACAGTATGCCTTCTGATGGGGCAATTTATGTAGATGGCGAACAGAAGGTGAATTATATCAGTACCAGAGAAGCATTAAGGATCCTTGATGGATTTGGAAATAACAGTGCGTCAGTAATGATTGGAAAATCAGATTATATTCTGATCTATGACGCAAGCAGAAAGCTGGTCATTGACGGGGAGGCATACCTTCCGTCCGGGTATCTGGTCATGAAGTCCTGTAATGGATTACAGGCGATTGATGATGAGGATATTGCGGATGTGATTGCAGCTTTGAAAAGCAGGATGACAATGCTTGCACTTGGAAAATACAGAATTCAGGCATACCAGCTGGGATAGGAGGCGGCAGATGAATAACAAACCGTGGGCTTATGTAACATCTGCCTGGAGTGCAGACAGGAGCAGAGCCAAAAGGTCTGCAAAACGATATTGCAGAAAATTATATGAAGCAGGCTACACACCAATCTGTCCGCTTTTATCATTGCCGGAGGTAATTGATACCAGTAATGCAGATGAGTACAAGGATTATATGGATATGTCAGAAGATATGTTAAGAAGATCCAGAATTCTCGTGGTTTGTGGTTCAGCGGTGGATGATACGGTGCTTACAGATATAGCAATAGCCAACCGCTTTCATGTAGCTTCATCCACTATGAGGGGAGTCCTCGGTGTGGATAAGAATAAAAAAGAACAGTAACTTTGTGGATACAGCCTTCGGGCTGTTTTTTTGATGGAAAGGAGTGAGAAAACTGGTTCATGAAGAAGTTGACAGGGAGATTGCCAACAAATCTGTGAATATAGCAATCAAAATGTTAAAACCGGAACTTGATCAGCTTATGAAGGGATTAAGAGAGGCAGTACAAGCCCCTGTGAAGGCTGCCGGGAAAGCAGCAGTTAATAAGATCCATCCAACAACCGGCAAGCAGTCAGTGAAAACATTGATCAGGCAGGGACAGGGAGTTTCTTCTATTCCTTTAGCAGATGAAGGTCTGAAAGATTTTCAAAAAATCGCAAAGAAATACGGAGTTGATTTTGCGGTTGTAAAAGATAAAGAGGCAAGTCCACCAGTATATACGGTCTTTTTCAAGGCGAAAGATACGGATGCCATCACAAGGATTTTACAGGATTATTCTGCAAAACAGGTCAAGAAGCCTTCCGTAGAGAAGACCAGTGTTCTGGAGAAACTTAAGAAATTCAAGGAGATTGTGGCGGCAATCCCGAAGAAGGTAGCAGAGAAAAAGAAGGAGAGGTCGCGATGAATACAAAACAGTTGAAAAAGCAGCTGATCCTGAATATCCCCTATATCATTCTGGGATTGCTTGCAACAAATCTTGGTGAGGCATGGAGAATTGCAGCCGGAGCAAATGCATCGGAAAAGGTTCAGAGTCTGGTCCTTGATGGTGTATTTGCAACGGCTTTTTCTAATCCTCTGCCGAGCCTTTATCCTGCTGATCTGTTGGTGGGAATTGCCTGCGGGGCAGCACTCAGGCTTGCAGTATACCTGAAAGGAAAGAACGCTAAGAAGTTCCGGCACAATGAGGAATATGGTTCTGCCAGATGGGGCAGACATGCGGATATTGAGCCATTTGAGGATCCTGTGTTTGCAAACAATGTGATTCTGTCACAGTCTGAGAGGATTACCATGAGCAGCAGACCGAAGATTCCGAAATATGCCAGAAATAAGAATGTTCTGGTAGTTGGTGGATCCGGTTCAGGTAAGACACGGTTTTTCATAAAACCGAACCTTTTACAGATGCATTCATCCTATGTGGTGACGGACCCGAAGGGAGGTCTGGTCAATGAAGTGGGAAATGCCCTTTATAAGAACGGGTACCGGATGAAGATATTTAATACCATCAACTTTTCAAAATCAATGCACTATAACCCTTTCGCCTATCTCCATTCTGAGAAGGATATTCTGAAACTGGTGACAACGCTGATCGCCAATACAAAAGGGGAGAGCAAAGGCGGGGATGATTTCTGGCTCAAAGCGGAGACGCTGCTTTATACCGCATTGATTGGATATATTCATTATGAGGCACCGGAAGAGGAACAGAATTTTTCAACACTGCTTGAAATGATCAATGCAATGGAAGTCCGTGAGGATGATGAGGAATTCAAGAATCCGGTGGATATGATGTTTGATGAACTGGCAGAACAGAATCCGGATCACTTTGCTGTAAGACAGTATGCCAAGTACAAGCTGGCAGCAGGAAAGACGGCCAAGTCCATTCTGGTAAGCTGTGGTGCAAGACTGGCACCGTTTGATATCAAGGAACTCAGAGACCTGACAGCTTATGATGAACTGGAGCTTGATACTCTGGGAGATGAGAAGACAGCACTGTTCCTGATCATGTCAGATACAGATGGGACCTTTAACTTCCTGATTTCCATGATCTATACACAGATGTTCAATCTTCTGTGTGAGAAAGCGGATGATGTGTATGGAGGAAGATTACCGGTACATGTAAGATGTCTGATCGACGAGGCGGCGAATATCGGCCAGATACCGAACCTGGAGAAGCTGGTTGCAACAATCCGAAGCCGAGAAATATCAGCATGCCTGGTATTACAGGCCAAGTCGCAGCTGAAAGCGATTTATAAGGATAACGCTGATACGATCATCGGCAACATGGATTCACAGATTTTTCTTGGTGGTACGGAACAGACCACTTTGAAGGATCTGAATGCGATTCTGGGAAAAGAGACAATCGATATGTATAATACAGGCCAGTCTAAAGGATCCCAGGAAAGCTACAACATGAATTACCAGAAACTTGGTAAGGATCTTATGACAATGGATGAACTGGCGGTCATGGACGGCTCAAAATGTATTGTGCAGGTCCGTGGTGTAAGACCTTTCTTATCCGATAAATATGATCTGACGCAGCATCCGAATTACAAGCTGACAGCAGATTATGATAAGAGGAATTACTTTGATGTAGTAAAATTCCTCAGCCACAACTTAATACTGAAAGCAGATGACGAATACCAGGTCATCGATGTAACCGAGTAAAGAGCTCTTTCCATCCGGCGATAAAGGCCGGGAGGCAGGAGCTTTTACTATATTCCCGAATAGGAAATAAAAGAATTTCCAGATGGGGAGCAAATATGCGCGCATAGCCGGGATCACTGCAGGGAGACCGGCAGTAACTATAAACCGCCCTTTGGTCAGGGCAGAAGGAAAAAGTATATCACACATAAATCATTTAATGGAGGAATTTGAATTATGGCATTTTTTACAAGCGCAGTAGGAACCTTACAGACACTTGTTATCGCTCTTGGAGCCGGACTTGGAATCTGGGGAGCGATTAACCTTATGGAAGGCTACGGAAACGATAATCCCGGAGCGAAGTCCCAGGGAATGAAGCAGCTTATGGCAGGAGGCGGTGTAGCCCTTATCGGTACCACACTTGTGCCGTTGCTTTCAGGTCTTTTCTAAGAGCCAGCGTGGCAGGATCACGCAGGAAGACAACTGAATATGGATAGGACACAGGACCGGAGGCATAAGTGCTTTCCGGTTCTTTGAATGTCCGGAAGAAACTTTAATCAAATTCGGCAGAAAAGAATAACAGCCGAAAATCATGAAAATTATGGAGGATTTATATTATGGCATTTTTTAACAGCGCAGTAGGAACTTTACAGACTCTGGTGATCGCCCTTGGAGCCGGACTTGGAATCTGGGGAGCAATCAATCTTATGGAAGGCTACGGAAATGACAACCCCGGTGCGAAGTCACAGGGAATGAAGCAGCTTATGGCAGGCGGTGGTGTAGCCCTTATTGGAACTACACTTGTACCATTACTTTCCGGCTTATTCTAAATCAGGTTTGGATCATGGGGTAGGGAAAATCCCTGTCCAGGAGGAAAGGAGGAAATAATTGAACAGCATAATTCAGCAGATTACTGACTGGCTGAAGGGCATTCTTGTATCGGGAATCATGGACAACCTCACCAATACGTTTTCCTCTGTGAATGACCAGGTGGGACAGATCGCAACGGAAGTAGGAAAGACACCGAGTAATTTCATGCCGGCAGTCTTTAATATGGTCAGGAACCTGTCGGAATCCGTGATCATGCCGGTTGCCGGAATACTGCTCACATTCATCGCTTGTTATGAGCTGATACAGCTCATCATCAGTTATAACAATCTGGCAAGTTTTGAGACATGGTTCATCTGGAAATGGATCTTTAAGACTTTCGTGGCAGTGGAACTGATCACACACACATTTGATATCACAATGGCGGTATTTGATGTGTCGCAGAGTGTGGTGCGGCAGGCAGGAGGCATTATACAGGGAAGCACGGCAGTAGATGCCAGTACGCTGGCAACCATGCAGTCCACACTGGAGGCTATGGAGCTGGGACCGCTTTTTGCAATATTCCTACAGTCATTTATCGTGCAGTTTCTCATGTACGTACTTTCGGCAGTCATCTTTGTGATTATCAACGGACGTATGGTGGAGATCTATCTGATGGTCAGTCTGGCACCGCTCCCATTTGCAACCTTTGGAAACAGGGAACAGAGCATGATGGGCCAGAACTATATGAGAAGTCTGTTTGCACTGGGATTTCAGGGATTTTTGATCATGGTATGTGTGGGAATCTATGCAGTCCTGATCCAGTCAGTAGCATTCAGCACAGATATCATTGCTTCGTTATGGAAGGTTATGGGCTTTACGATCCTGCTGGCATTTACCTTATTTAAGACCGGAGCAGTAGCACACAGTATATTCCATGCACATTAAGGAGGCAGAGTATGGCAGCATCTTATATCAGTGTTCCAAGGGACCTGACAAAAGTAAAAAGCAAGGTGATGTTCAATCTGACAAAAAGGCAGCTGATCTGTTTTGGCATGGCGGTACTGATCGGAGTACCGTCATTTTTTCTGATGAAGACAGTAATGAAGACTAATACAGCAGTCATGGGAATGATGGTCATTATGATGCCATTCTTTTTCCTTGCCATGTATGAGAAAAACGGACAGCCGCTGGAAGTCATTTTGAACCATATGATACAGGCAATTTTCAAAAGGCCGAAGATCCGCCCATATAAGACGGATAACTATTACGCAGCACTTCTGCGTCAGGCAGAGGCAGAAAAGGAGGTAGAAAAGATTGTTAGACTTTCTCAAAAAGAAAAATCAGGAGAGCAGGAAGTTCACAATGCCGGAAGGATTAAGCAGGGCAGACCAGATGGCAGTAAGGCAGATCGTAAAAAACGCCCGGAAAAATGATGGCATACCGAAGACGGCACAGCAGAGCATTCCTTTTGACAGGATGTTTCCGGATGGTATCTGCCGTGTAGGGCTTGATTATTATACAAAGACAGTCCAGTTTCAGGATATCAATTACCAGCTGGCACAGCAGGAAGACAAGACGGAGATCTTTGAGGAATGGTGCGCATTCTTAAATTTCTTTGACAGTTCCGTAAAGTTTCAGCTTTCATTTGAGAATATGGCAACGGATGTATCGGATTTTGAGAAGAGCATCAAGATTTCCCATAAAAATGACGGATTCGATGATGTCAGGGATGAGTATTCGGAAGTGCTCCTTCACCAGATGGAAGCGGGAAATAATGGTCTTACGAAGACTAAATATCTTACTTTCGGGATTCATGCGGAGTCCATGAAGACAGCAAAGCCGAGACTTACGCATATCGAAACGGATATCCTCAATAACTTCAAGAGGCTGGGAGTACAGGCGAGGAGCTTAAACGGCAGTGAAAGGCTGGAACTGATGCACAGACAGTTTCATATGGGGGATGATGCGAAGTTCCGTTTCGACTGGAAGTACCTGACAGGATCAGGACTTTCGGTTAAGGATTTTATTGCCCCGAGCAGCTTTGCATTTCCTACCGGAAGATATTTTCAGATTGGAGAGATGTATGGATGCATGAGCTTTTTATCCATTGATGCATCAGATATCAGCGACAGGCTTCTGGCGGATTTTCTTTCGATGGAATCAAGCCAGATCGTTACCATGCATATCCAGTCCGTAGATCAGAATGAGGCGATCAAGACCATCAAGCATACGATCACAGAGCTTGACCGTTCCAAGATAGAGGAACAGAAAAAGGCAGTAAGAGCCGGCTATGACATGGATATCATCCCATCGGATCTTGCAACTTATGGCAAGGATGCAAAGGCACTATTAAAAGAATTGCAGTCCCAGAATGAAAGAATGTTTCTTCTGACGTTTCTGGTCATGAATACAGGAAAGACGAAGCAGGAACTGGAAAACAATGTGTTCCAGGCGGCTTCCATTGCACAGAAACATAACTGCAATCTGATCAGGCTGGATTACCAGCAGGAGCAGGGCCTTATGAGCACACTGCCACTGGCAAATAACCTGATCGAGATTCAGAGGGGAATGACCACATCCAGTACGGCTATTTTTGTGCCATTCACCACTCAGGAGCTTTTCCAGAGAGGGGATGAGGCATTGTATTATGGTCTGAATGCGCTTTCCAACAATATGATCATGGTGGACAGAAAGAAACTGAAAAATCCGAATGCACTGATCCTTGGTACACCGGGATCCGGCAAGTCATTTTCTGCAAAGAGAGAGATTGCCAACAGTTTTCTGGTTACGGATGATGACATTATCATCTCGGATCCGGAGTCAGAGTATTCTCCGCTGGTTGCAAGGTTCGGTGGTCAGGTTATCAGGATCAGTCCGACATCCGACCA
Source organism: Clostridia bacterium (assembly GCA_028722515.1). Classification (GTDB taxonomy): domain Bacteria; phylum Bacillota; class Clostridia; order Lachnospirales; family Lachnospiraceae; genus Blautia_A. Next base: position 11,946 of record JAQYGS010000075.1, read on the forward strand.
GTACATCAACCCTATGGACATCAATATGAACTATTCGGATGACGACAATCCGATTGCACTGAAAGCAGATTTTATCTTGTCCTTATGTGAGCTGATCGTCGGGAATAAGGATGGTCTGCGTCCGGTAGAAAAGACGGTCATTGACCGCTGTATCAGGCAGATCTATCAAAAATATTTTGAAAATCCGGGTCCGGAGAATATGCCGATCCTTGGAGATCTGTATGAGGCACTACTTTCCCAGGAGGAACCGGAGGCAAAGCATGTGGCAACCGCCCTTGAAATCTATGTGTCAGGTTCCCTGAATGTATTCAACCACAGAACCAATGTGGAGCTTACGAACCGCCTTGTATGTTATGACATCAAGGATCTTGGAAAACAGCTGAAAAAGATTGGAATGCTCGTGGTACAGGATCAGGTATGGGGACGAGTAACGGAGAACCGTATCCAGGGAAAATCTACCAGATACTATATGGATGAGATGCACCTTCTTCTTCGTGAAGACCAGACGGCAGCCTATACGGTTGAAATATGGAAGCGTTTCAGAAAATGGGGAGGAATCCCGACCGGCATCACCCAGAATGTAAAGGACCTTCTTGCTTCCAAGGAAGTGGAGAATATCTTTGAAAACTCTGATTTCATCTATATGCTCAACCAGGCAGTAGGGGACAGACAGATCCTTGCAAAGCAGTTAAATATCAGCCCTCATCAGCTTTCGTATGTAACACATTCGGGAGAAGGTGAAGGGCTTTTATTTTATGGAAATGTAATTCTTCCATTCGTGGACAGATTCCCGACAAATACGGAGCTTTACCGTATCATGACAACCAGACTGTCCGAAGTGGCTGATGCAAAGAAGGAACAGTCAGCGTAGCGGCTGTTTCTTCGGAAAGGATCGAGCATGAATGAAGAAAAATATACAAGGAATTCTGCTAAGAAGTCCACCCGGAAGAAAAAAGTGAATCCGGATATCCATGCAGGGAAAAGCCTCGGCGAAAAGCTGAAAAATGATTCATCGGCAGCCAGAAGTTACCGTGATAAGATCCGGTACGGAAAAAAGGATAATTCACTGTCTGTCAGCGAAGCAAAAGAACTTCGCAGCATGAAGAAGCAGGGAAGAAGGAGGATATATAAAAATCAGGCAGTTGCAGCCACAGTAAGAAAAACCACGATTAAAAATGAGGATGACAACAGTGGAACAGACAGCCTGAATGCAGGAATGGCAGCCGTGGAGACCGGTATTGGAAAAGTACGGGAACATGGACAGGCAAGGAAATATTCTTCCAAAATCCATAACCGTAGTGAACATCTGGATGCCGTGCAGGGTGCGAAAGGAGCGAAAGAAGCCGGAGAGGCTGGAGAAAGCACCATGTCAGCTACCGTGAAGAAAACACGCAAAAAGCTGATGCAGAGGGAATTTGCTGAGGCGGCAGCAAAGA
>JAQYGS010000076.1 GCA_028722515.1 Clostridia bacterium
GGCTACTTTCTTCGGAAGTACAGACAATACAGTGCTTCGTTCTGACAATTATGCAAATACGGAGATCATTGACCGTGTTGCAGCTGCATCCTCTATCGTAGATGATGATGAACGTTATGCGGAATATCAGGATCTGGAAGAACAGATCGTTCATAAAGATTTTGCATGGGTTCCTATGTATGCATTAAGCCATACATTTGCAATCGGTGATGAAGTTAAGAGCTTCGTTCCTCACTGGGCAGGTTACAGCAACTTCTACATTAAAGATGTAACTATGAACTGAGAAATATAGAGTTAAATTTCATAAGAAAAAATCATGCCGCACCCGTGAAAAGTGTATATTTTTCACGTGTGCGGTCGATTGTTGTAGAAAGGAAATATATGGCTAAGAATTTAGGAAAAAGGCTGCTGCAGACAATAATCGTCCTGTTTTGTGTGTCTCTTCTGATATTCGTACTGCTTCGGATCGTACCGGGAGATGCAGTGACAACAATGATGGGCGAGCATGCGAATGCAGAAACGATTGAAAGACTGACAAAGGAAATGAAGCTGGACCAGCCTGTTTATATACAATTTATAAATTATCTTAAAGATATCTGTACTGGAAATTTCGGCACCAGCTATACATTAAATAAACCTGTTACCCACCTTCTGGCAGTCGCTTTTCCTAACACAGTGAAGCTTGCTCTTCTGGCAGCGGCTATTGCCTGGATCATCGGAATTGCCTGTGGTATTATTGCAGCTGTAAAAAAGAACGGTATCCTGGATCGACTGTTTATGGGATTTTCTCTTCTTGGAGTATCTGTTCCTGTATTTATGGTAGCAATGCTGCTTCAGTATCTTATCGCATACAAGCTTCACTGGGTTGATATATCCGGCGTTACCAAATGGACAGGATATATTCTTCCTGCAATCGCTCTTGGGTGGAACAGTGCAGGAAGCATTGCACGTCTGACACGTTCTACTCTTGCTGAGGTGCTTCAGGAAGACTATATAGATACAGCACGTGCCAAGGGCCGGGGCCGGAGTGCTGTGATTCTGTTTCACGGACTTAAAAATGCCATGCTTCCTGTCATTACTATGATGGCACTTCAGATTTCCAGCCTTCTTTCCGGGGCAGTAATTACAGAAACTATTTTTTCCATAAACGGAATCGGACGTCTTGCAGTGGATGCTATCAGTACCAGAGATATTCCTCTGCTCCAGGGTACGGTGCTGTTTACAACAGTAATCGTAATTCTGGGTAATCTCGTGGCAGACTGTCTGTATGCAGTCCTTGATCCACGAATCAGAAAGGAGGTATAAGAGCGTGAAAAGTAAGAAACTGTCTGGAAACAGTGCTGACGCAGTACAGGATATAGAGCGTCAGCAGGAACTGGCAGAGCAGCTTGGAGAAAGCGATACTTTTAAGGATAAGATGAAACGAATGGCTTCCAATAATAAGCTGGCTGTTTTTTCCTTTATTGTGATCGTTATTTTTATTCTTCTGGCTGTATTTGCACCTCTGATTACCCCCTATGGGCTTGAAGAAGTGGATCTTATGTCAAGATTATCTGCTCCTTCAGCAAAACATCTGCTTGGAACAGATGAACTGGGCAGAGATGTGCTTACCCGTCTTTTATATGGAGCAAGAGTTTCTCTTGCAGTAGGTGTGATTCCCACTGTCATTTCCATGTTGATCGGTGTTCTGGTGGGAATGGTAAGCGGATATGTGGGCGGTATGGTGGATTCTGTTCTTATGAGACTGGCAGACGTGGTTCTGTCTTTCCCCTCTCTTCTTCTTGCCATGGTAATCATGTATACTCTGGGTGACGGAATCAGCAGTATATTTATTGCACTGGCAATTACCAGCTGGGCCAGTGTTGCCCGTGTGGTTCGCTCGGAAACGCTTTCCCTGAGGGAGACGGAGTATGTGGAGGCGGCACGGAGTATGGGAGTCAGGGGATTTACTATTATTATGCGACACATTCTTCCTAACTGTATTCCCTCACTGATCGTCCTGTTTACTTTAAATGTTCCGTCAGCAATTCTTTCGGAAAGTTCTTTAAGTTTTCTGGGTATCGGTGTGCAGCTGCCCAATTCATCATGGGGCCTTATGGTCAATCTGGGACGTACGTTTCTCTACAATGCGCCATGGCTCAGTATTGTGCCCAGTATTGCCATTATGATCGTGGTTCTTGCATTTAACTTCCTGGGTGACGGCCTCAGGGATGTGCTGGATCCCCATCTGAAGGATTCATAAGAGAGGATAATTATGGAAGATATATTATTGGAAATCAATCATTTAAAATCCAGTTTTTTTACAGGAAAGGGAGTTGTTCCGGCTGTCGATGATGTTTCAATCCGTATACCTAAGGGTAAAATCGTAGGTATTGTGGGAGAGTCGGGATGTGGAAAAAGTATGACAGCCAGATCCATTATGGATCTTCTGAAATATCCGGGAAAAGTGGTAGATGGAGAGATTCTTCTGGAAGGCCGTGACCTGACAAAATTAAGTGAAAAAGAAGTGAAGAAGCTGAGAGGCAGTGAGATCAGTATGATCTTTCAGGAGCCTATGACAAGCCTGAATCCTGTTGTAAAGGTGGGAAAACAGGTACGAGAGGCCATCATCGTTCATCAGAAAATCAGCAAAGATGAGGCAAAAAAGAAAGTACTTCAGGCCTTTGAACAGGTAGGAATCAGCGAGCCTGAGAAGCGGTACGAGTGTTACCCTCATGAATTGTCCGGAGGCTTAAGACAGCGTGTGATGATAGCAATGGCCATGGTGTGCAGACCTAAGCTTATGATTGCCGATGAACCAACCACTGCTCTGGATGTTACTATTGAGGCACAGATTCTGAAATTGATCAAGAAACTTTGTGAAGATACAGGTATGAGCTGCCTTCTGATTTCACATAATCTTGGCGTGATTGCACAGATGTGTGATTATGTATATGTAATGTATGCAGGTAAGATAGTGGAGCAGGGAGATGTTTTCACCATATTCGAACATCCCTTGCATCCTTATACACAGGGACTTCTGGCTTCAGTGATTCGTCTGGATGCACTGCCTGACCGGCTTCCTACTATTCCCGGAATTGTTCCCAATCTTATGCACCTGCCTGAAGGATGTGCATTCTGTGGACGATGCAACAGTGCAGAAGATATGTGCAGAACAAAGCGTCCACAACTTTATCAGGCAGGCGAGGAACATATGGTACGATGTTTTCTGACAGGGACAAAGGAGGCTGCTCATGAGTGAACAAAAGAAGGTGCTGCTTCATTGTGAGCATCTGGTAAAAGAATATATGCTGGACCGTAAAAGATCTGTTCATGCTGTATCAGATATCAGCCTTGATATTTATGAAGGAGAATGTCTGGCACTGGTAGGAGAAAGCGGCTGTGGAAAATCTACTCTTGGCCGGACTCTGATACAGCTGTATCAGCCTACATCGGGAAAAGTATTTTTTAGAGATAAAGAAATTTCAAATATGAAACCTGCAGAATTTGCTCCGTACAGGAGACAGATGCAGATGATTTTCCAGGATCCTTATGCATCACTGGATCCCAGAATGGATGTTTTTCATATTATCGCGGAACCTCTTGTAACATACAAAGTGTGTAAGGATAAAGAAGAACTGAAAGAAAAAGTACTGGAACTTATGGATGCGGTAGGAGTACCAGGAGAGTTTTTGTATCGTTACCCCCACCAGTTTTCCGGAGGTCAGAGACAGCGTATCGGAATTGCAAGAGCCATTGCTCTGCATCCATCTCTTGTGATCTGCGATGAGCCGGTGTCTGCCCTGGATGTTTCCATTCAGAGCCAGGTTCTGAATCTTCTGAAAGATATTCAGGCACAGTACGGACTGACTTATCTTTTTATCAGTCATGATCTGTCGGTGGTTCGTTTTATTTCCAACCGTGTGTGTGTAATGTTTCTGGGAAAGGTATGTGAGATTGGAGATTCTGAACTGATCTATCAGAATCCTCTTCATCCCTATACGAAATTTCTGATGGATGCTATTCCCATTGCAGATCCAAGATGCAGAGATGTGGAAAAGCCACTGTTGACAGGTGAGATTCCAAGTCCTGTTAATCCGCCGAAAGGCTGTCGTTTCCACACCCGTTGTCCATATGCCACAGACAGATGCCGTCAGGAAGAACCTGTATTGCGTGAAGTAAGTGGACGTATGGTAGCCTGTCATCAGGTGAGCAAGTAAGCCGACAGGCTGGATTGCGAATACAGGTTAGAATTGAAGTAAGCCGGCTGCTTACGCAGGATAGATACAGATCTTCATTCCCTCTCCTGCATGAGTCAGTACGGCTTTCATATTTTCTTCTGAAATTGCCACACATCCAGCTGTGTACGGCTTTTCCCCCATACAGTGGAGAAAAATAGCAGAACCTTTTCCGAAAATATCCTGCTTATTGTAATCTATGAACATAGCATAATTGTAATGAGGAACACATTCTATCAGATGCTCTCCAAGACATTTATGGGGTCTCTGGGAAATATCAATAAGCTGATTATAATAATTATCATCCCCACACCAGTATAGGTTTTCATTTACCTTAGTGTATGGGATCTTTGTTCCGGGATTGTCCTTGATTCCGAAAGCAATCGGAAGATTATAAATTCCTTCCGGTGTTTTCATATCCCCCTCTTTTTCTTTCCCCAGCCCCTTTTTTCCTATGAAAGCAGGGCAGGAGAGTAATTCTTTCCAGTTTCCATTTCCTTTTGTGTACATAATAAAATCAGCATTGCTTCCTGAAGTACATTTTACAAAAATCAGCTGACGGACAGATGGGTCTCCTGCAAATTTTTCAAGAAGTTTTTGCCATATGAGATTTGACATAGTATCATTCCTTTCTTAAACTCACATTTAATTCCTGTTCTGCAAACAGATTGTTTACAGCAGATTCATATTCGCTCAGATGTTGTGATTTCTTTATCTTTTTGGCATACTTTTCATAATTTGTGAAGGTGGGTGCCATATAACTCCAAAGCTCTTTCATTCTGAAAAGGACATTTTTCTCTCCTGACAGAAGTTTCTGGTAATCTTCATAAATCTGATTATGAAACGCTTTGAGTATTTTTTTGTCCGGTGTCTGATGATCCCGGATCATACTTACCAGACAGGGGTTTGTTATCAGGCCTCTGCCGTACATGAATATTTCCGTATCTGGAAATTCTTCCGTGAAATCCTGATACGCTTTTACGGAATTCAGGTCTCCATTGTAGCAAAGAGGTATGGATAAAATCTTCTGCATTGTTTGACAGAATCTGAGGTACTACAGTAAGGCCTTCATTAGTATCAGGGGAAACTTCACAGACTTCCTTAAAGCTTAGCTGTTTGCCGGGTTTGGCTGAGATAAACGGTGTGAAATATTTATCCATGGGGTGGTAAAATCTGTGATAAGCTCTCCGGTATATGTGATTAGTGATTCCCTCCATAGGGGTCATATAATCTTTCATAAACTTTTCCTGTGTGTTTAATCTGTTGTATGAATTTTATCGAGCATGCTCAGAAATTCATCATGATCTCCGAAATATGTTATTTTTTTATGTTCACCTATTTCTTCCAGACGTTTTACCAGTGCTCCGTCAGTATAATCACTGCTCAGGGAATTTTTGTGAAAGAAGATCTGGCCATTTAAATTTTCAAGACCGTCAAGATTCTTAAGGTTTCCCATTCCAAAAGGAACAGAAGCTACAAGAATAATATCGGCATCTTCCATCATTTTCAGGTTTTTATGCTGACTTTCATCAGTAACTGGGGTAAAGGGAGGAATCTCTACCATGGGAAGATGAAGACTTCTGCATACCATCCAGTCGTCACTGTCAACGTTTACTACACCGGCGGTAATTCTGTATCCCCGGCTGTCCAGCTCTTCGATAATCTGGGATGCTTCTGAGGCACCACAGATTACGTGAATATGAAGGGGAGATGGACATTTCTCCGTATCCATAACACGTAAAGGAACAATTTCCGGTTTACGAAAAAGAGGATTGGTATGGATAAGAAGTTTCATTTGGTAAAGTTCTTCCATATTCTGACGGTTGATTACAGTTTCCGGAGTACCATCGGCCATAATATGACCGTCTTTTAACATGATCAGTCTCTTGCAGAAACGAGAAGCCATATTGATATCGTGAAGTACAGCCAGTACAGTCATATTTTTTTCCTTGTTCAGTCTGGTGATCAGCTCCATTACTTCTATCTGATGGTGAATATCAAGAGCTGAAGTAGGCTCATCCAGAAGGATGATCTGTGGTTCCTGTGCAATTGCCCGTGCAAGGATCACTCTTTGTCTTTCTCCTCCACTAAGCTCATTATAAAGGCGGCCCTGGAAAATTTCCGTGTTGGTGGCTTCCATAGCATTTCTGACAATTTCCATATCTCTTTCGTTTTCTTTATGTCGAAGACTAAGATAGGGGTTTCGCCCCATCATTACAATGTCTTCTACAAGAAAATCGTAATCTACATGGTAAGATTGAGGTACTACTGCTACAAGCCTGGCACGTTCCCTGTGCTTTAAAAGAGAATTTTCTTTGCCGCATATATATATATTTCCGCTTCTGACAGGAAGGAGCCCTGAGATACATTTGATCAAAGTGGATTTACCTGCACCATTGGAGCCGATAAGTCCTGCGAAATCCCCCTCTTCTACAGAAAAGGATACATCTTTTATGATATCTTTTTCACCATATCCGGCAGCCAGGTGTTCGAAACGAAGCATTTCTCTGCTCATGATATGCCTCCTTTTCGTGCGTTTTTAAGCAGATACAGAAAGAAAGGCCCACCCAGAATGGCAGTAATGATCCCTACAGGTATTTCCTGATTCATAAGGCTTCTTGCTGCTGTATCGCAGACAATAAGAAAAGTCCCTCCAGCAAGCAATGACATGGGCATGAGCTTTTTATGCCTGGGTCCTGTAATCAGCCGGACCACGTGAGGTACTACAAGCCCCACGAAGCCGATAATACCAGTTACAGAGATTACTGCTGCAGTTATGATACTTGATGCAAAAAGAATCTTTTTCTTAAGAAACTCCACATCCACCCCAAGCTGTATGGCGGTATCTTCTCCTGTCAGCATAATATCCAGTTCTCTTGAGGATAAGAGCAGGATTATAACCCCAATAACAATGTAAGGAAGTACAGTAAATATCTGATTCCATCCTTTCCCGTTCAGGCTTCCCATTGTCCAGTACATAATCTGGTCCATACTCTGTTTATTGAGAAGCATTACAATGGAGATTACTGCAGTAAGTGTCTGATTAACTGCTATACCTGACAGAAGAAGAGTAGTGACGGGAATTTTTTTTCCTACTCTGGAAATCTGGTAAACAAGGATGATAGAGGCGAAAGCACCTGCAAAGGCAAGAAGTGTACTGCCGTTTAATCCAAGAAAATTTCCATTGAAATGCAGGACAATTCCGATAGATGCTCCAAGTGCCGCACCGGAAGATACACCCAGTACAAAAGGATCTGCCATAGGATTTCTGAATATACCCTGAAATCCTGCGCCACAAACAGCCAGGGAAGCTCCGGCGAGAAAGCCAAGGAGTACCCTTGGCAGTCTTACATTCCATATAATAGAAATACTTCCTTTACTGATTCCGTTAAGATTTACAGGAATATGGAATAAGCGGTTCAGAAGAATGCGGTTTGCATCAGAAAGAGATACAGAGGCTGCGCCTGTAATAGTACATAAGTATATAATGATAATACAGGCCGCAATGGAAATTACCAGTACGGCCTTTTTGTGCTTTATTTTCATAATATTTAATGGTTACCCTTATTCAGTAATAATATCAGGATAGATCGCCTGTGCAAGAAGTCTGGCTCCTTCAACGATACGCGGACCAGCTCTCTGAATCATATCGGCCTGCGGAGAAAGACCATCATAATAAATGATGCTGTCATTTTTGATACATTCAAGATCACTGATGCCGGTTGTCTTCTTTAATTCTTCAGGCGTTGTATACAGGGAAATATAGACATCAGGATCTTTCTCAATTATTTTTTCCACAGAAAGCTGAGGCCACATCTCACCTGATTCTTCTGTAATATTTTCAACACTTATATTTTTCAATACGTCATCCAGAAGAGAACCGGGACCTGCACTGTAAAAACTGCCCAGATCAATAAATGCAGTTTTTTTATCCTCGATTGAAGAAAGGTCTGACTGAAGTTTGGACAGTTCATTTTTCATAGTATCTGTCACTTCGCAGGCTTTATCATTGAGATTTAAAATTTCTCCTGCAGTAAAGATATCCTGTTCTACGCTGTCAATACTGTTGGCAGAAAAAACCACAACCTTTGCTCCGGCAGCTTCAACCTGGCTTCGGATAGAATCATCTATGTAATCTGATGCAAAAACAATATCAGGTTCCATAGAGATAATAAGCTCTGTATTTGGTTCGGAATATGATCCAATTGAGGCTATATCAGAAGCTTCTTCAGGATAATTACAGTAATCGGTTCTTCCCACTACCTTGTCCCCTGCGCCAAGGGCAAACAGAGTTTCTGTGTTTGCAGGGGAAAGGGATACGATCTTTTCAGGCTCTTTTTCTATGGTTACTTCTGTGCCCAGATCATCAGTTATGGTAAGAGGATATTGAGTCTGTGATGTATCACTGTTACTGTCCTGTGCAGCACAGACTGATGTTGCAGATGACGAGATCATTACACAGGCAAGAAGCATGGAAATGAATTTTTTCTTAATCATATAAAATTCTCCTTTTTTTTCTTTAATTTATCATAGTTTACTGATCTTGTCAAAATGTCAGGAAGAATCACAAGATGATTTACATACCGAAAAAATGATTATATAATAAAAACATTATGATGCCAGGGTCAAAAGGTCATAAACCACGTTGTGCTTGCACAAAAGTGGTTTTATGACTTGTTGGCCCGCCCCAAATGAGGATAAAAGTGGGACGTATGTCCCACGATATCCGAATTCGGGGCAGGATTGTGGGAGTG
>JAQYGS010000077.1 GCA_028722515.1 Clostridia bacterium
ACCAGTACACGCTTGCTTTCCGGGTCTGCATTCAGAAAAACCTGCTGCCATGTAGGGATCTCAGTGCGTATCTCTTCCCAGTCCTGAATTGAAACATTGGTATTGTTTAATTCAGCTTCTTTCTGGCTGACAATCTCCTCCTGACGTTTCTCCTGCTCCTTCTGCTTCTTGATAAGACTTACCAGTTCCTCCAGGCTGAGAGGATACTCCCCTGTCATTGCATCCGGAATATTGCTCTCCATAACTGATATCTTGTTTCTGATTTTATCCAGTGCCTGCTGTTCTCTCACCAGTTCTGCCTTTTTCAGTTTCTTTTCCCTGCGCTGGTTCTCCTCAATCTGGGTAAACACATCTTCATTCTCCTGAAGCTTACCTATGTACTGAGCAATGGCTTCAAAGACGATGGGTTCTATTTTATCTGCCCGAAACTGCTTCGTCTTGTCATGGGGAACCCCCTGCCATGCATTCTGGCATTTATATATGGCAATCTTACTGGTACGCTTTTCCCCTGTGCTCTTAATCGTCCAGTAATTATATTTGCTCCCATTGGTCATCTTGCATCCGCAATAACCACAATACAGGACATCAATTAACGCCAGCATTCCGTCATTTCGTTTGATTACTCTGGCATCCTTATGTTCCGTATTTTTCAGGTATTTATCCCCTCTTCTTTTCCGCCGTTCCTGAGTCTTATTCCAGTCATCCTCATCAATAATGGCAATTCTTTCATCCGGTTTACTGGAAATAACCCAGTCACTGCTGTCAAGGCGGCGATACTTTCCATTGATCCGTTCCCTGCGTTTGTAAGCTGTATAGCCAGCATATATCGGGTTCGTCAGAATACTTGTAATGGTTGTGCTTTTCCATTTATCATTCGGTGCCAGATTCTTATATATCTCATGGGAATTTAATATTTTCGCAATCCTGGCCGAACCGTATTCTTTATTTAAAGATAATTCATAAATATATTGTACCACTTCTGCCTGCTCCGGGGCAGCCACTAAATGATGAAGTGCCCGCCCATGTTTACTGATTTCCCCGGATAATTCCAGTTTATAGCCATAGGGAGCAGATCCTCCCATAAATTTTCCCTGCTGGACCAGTTTCTGAGCCGTATCCTTTACCCTCATTCCCGTATCAGAACTGCTCTTTTGTGCATTTCCATAACGGAGAGCCAGCATCATCTGCCCCATAATATCATCAGACTCCGGAGAAATACAGCCGTCCTTCACAGTAAAGATATCCACACCGTAGTTCTTCAAAGTCATTACATATGCACCAATTTCCCACATACGCCTGCCGATTCTGTCATCCTTATAGGCAACCAGAATATCATATTCTCCTGCTTTTGCATCCCGCAGAGCTTCCTGCAGGACATCACGGTCAATCACAGCATTTTTGTATCCGCTGTTGCTTCCTTCAAAATATTCCTTGCCATCCAGTATCCAGTCTGAATGCTTCATCACATATTCCTTTACAAGCTGTCTCTGCACTCCCAGGTCACCGTCTGCTTCAAGCTGCTGGTTGGAACTGACACGGAGAAGGATTCTGACTTTCTTCATATTATAAAGGTCCCCTTTCGTAAACAATAATCAGGTAAAAAACAGAGGGGCAAGCCCCTCTGTCTGGTTAGTTATTATGTTTCTGAAGCTGTTCCTGTAAAGCAAAGGAGAGGATAGATTTCACATCCTGCCTGATTGCCTCTTCTGCTTCGTACTTCTTGGGAAACTCTAAGCAAATTTTCATCTCAGCTCCATTAATTTCGATTTTGTCATATTTGGGATCTGGCATAGCTGCCTCCGAGGTCAACACTCTTTATTACATCCTTATTCAATGATTGTATATTACATTCATTAGTTCAAAGTCTTTGGAAATACTCTGCTCCCATATTGAACACCAATCACTGCTCCATTTTCATCACGGACAGCCGTCAAATAGATATCTGTATATTTTTTCCGCACTATTCCCTGCCATGGATAAATTGATATCAGATTCACTGATTTTCCATTAAATATCATCTGAAGTGTATCGTCTTTTCCCCTCAACAATTCAAAGCGATCCCCTTCTCCAGAAATATAGCTTCCGGTAAGCTGAACTTTTTCTTCTTCTGTCCACGACCTTGGATCGTGCTCTGGCCGAACGGCCTCTGCAGAGAAACCACAACACACGCGCATTGCCGCATCAGCAATGAAATAAACCGGAACATCCATAGTATTGCAGAGGACAACGACCCCGATTCCTGCCTGAGGACAGAAACTGAAATTAGAAGATACTCCCGGGAGACTTCCCCCATGTTCTATTACAGTCATATCTCCAAGCTGACGACTCTCCAGACCATATCCATAATATACACCTGGTTTGACAATCTGACGTGGCTTACACATCTCCTGGATGGAATAGCGGTCAACTATCCGGGTTCCACACGCATCACGGCCCTCGTTCAAATACATAACCGCATATTTAAGCATATCTCCCAGAGTAGATTTCATTCCTCCTCCTCCGTCGGTTTTTTTACCGTGGAAAATTATACAATATCGCAGAAATCAGAGTCAACACAATTAGTTCGTAAAATTTCTACAGTAGTCTGCAGTTTCCGCTTTATATCTCATTATTGTATGGCATCACCTGCCTAAAACTGGTTCTTTAAAATATATGATATGTGAATATTCAAATAATTCAGGTTTATGTATATTTCTCGTTGTCTGGTTGCCATCATTTGTGAACTTCCAGAAATTTTTCAT
>JAQYGS010000078.1 GCA_028722515.1 Clostridia bacterium
GTTTCATTTTCATCCATAACTTTTTCTATGGCATTCACAATATTCTCATATCCGGTACATCTGCAGAGATTACCCGCCATATTTTTACGGATCGCATCCCTGGAAAGCTTTTCTCCCCGTTCCAGAAGAACAGTTGCAGACATAATAAACCCGGGAGTACAGAATCCGCACTGTACGGCTCCCTCTTCAATAAAGGCCTCCTGAATACGGGTAAGCTGTCCGTCTTTTTCCAGTCCCTCCAGAGTACGGATATTCTTACCATCCGCCCAGGTGGCCAGATAGATGCAGGAATCTACCGTCTCACCGTCAACAATAACTGTACAGGCTCCGCATTCACCCACTTCACAGCCTTTTTTTACGGAGGTAAGACCAAGACGATTTCTGAGCATATCCAGAAGAGATTCTCTTACATCCACATATTCTTCTACTTCCTGTCCATTTACCACGCAATGTACCAGCTGCATCTGTTTTTTCATACTCTGTCACCTCCTGCAAGTTCAATGGTTTTTCTCAGTGCTCTCATAGCGATCTCACCGCCGATCTGAAGACGGAAAGCCTTGGAAGCTCTCCATGAATCTCTCGGATTGATTTCCTCACGTACCAGTTCAGAAGTTCTCTCATAAAGTGACTCGTCAATTCTGCAGCCTTTTATTGCCTCTTCTGTCTTTGTGCATCTGTATGGTACAGGAGCCGCCACACCAAAGGTGATACGGACATCTTCCAGAATTTTATTCTCCATATCTGCCTTGCTTACCACACTGCAGCTTATTGTAGCGATATCCATAGCCTGCCGCATGGCATATTTAATATAATGGCCATGATATCCCTGATATTCTTTTGCAGGAATTATGATCTGTGTCAGAATTTCTCCAGGTTTCAGATCCACTCTGCCTGGTCCCAGATAAAAATCGTGTACAGGAACCAGCCTCTCTGTTTTTTCGTTTCTCAGGCAGAGGATTGCATTCAGGGAAAATACTGTTGGAGCACTGTCAGCGCTTACAGCTCCGTTACAGATATTGCCGCCAATGGTTCCGATATTACGTATCTGAGGACCGCCAACCTGATCCACAGCCTCACCAAGCACAGGAATATCCTCTTTTATTACAGGATCATTTGTTATATGTGAAAAGGTAGTGCCTGCTCCGATATAGATGTCGCCATTTTCCTTTTTCTTTACACCTTTGATCTCATCTATATCGTGAATGCTCACAAGTGAAGTACCGGCATATTTTCCTTCTCTGATCTTAATCAGAACATCACTGCCTCCGGAAATGATCCTTGCATCCGGATGTTCCTTTAAAAGTCTAATTGCCTCTTCCACAGTCGAAGCGTTATAGTAATTTTCTATATCGTACATAGAACCGCCTCCCTTCTAAATCAGTCCGGCTTTCATAAAGCCATCAATCAGTTTCTGAGGTGTAAGAGGATTCTCATTAAATGCCACTCCTGTTGCGTGAAGCACTGCATTACGGATAGCAGGAGCTACAGGAATTGCCGGCGGTTCTCCAAGGGCTTTGTTTCCAAAAGGTCCCTCAGGATCTTCCAATTCCACAAAATCTGCCTTGATCTCAGGTGTATCCATAATTGTCATTAACTTATAATCAAGAAGATTTGCATTTAATGGGCGGCCTGTTTTCTCATCCAGAAGCAGCTGCTCAGACAGACCATATCCCATACCCATGGACATTCCACCATGAACCTGCATTTCGGCAAGCTTGGGATTGATCAGTTTTCCACTGTCATGAACATTGATGATATTGAGGATCTTTATTTTACCAAGTTTAATATCTACTTCCACTTCTGCAAAGCAGCAGCCTGTTGAAATGGTATTCTTTTTCACCTGTGACGAAACCTCTGCAGTAAGAACAGAAGAATTTGACAAACTGTAATAGCTTTCCATTGCCAGTCTTTCCAGAGAGATTGCATGATCCTCTCCTGCAAAGATCCAACCGTGATCCAGAGAAAGCTCTCTGGTTTCTTCCGGCATAAGCTCTTTCGCATAGTCCAGGATTTTCTTTTTCAGCTGTTCTGCACATTCTTTTACAACAGTTCCGGTTACAAATGTCTGCCTTGAAGCATAGGCTCCTGTATCAAATGGAGTAACATCCGTATCCTGTACACTCTGAATATGTATATCTTCCATATCCATATTCAACACTTCTGCTGCCATCTGACAGAATACAGTATCTGCGCCCTGGCCGATCTCAGTTGCACCAAGCATGATACCCACACTTCCATCCTGATTCAGAACCATTCTGGCTCCTGCGATTTCAAGAGAAATAGGCCACACACCTGTTTTATAGGAAAACAGTGCCATTCCTACGCCCCGCCTGATATTTCCTGTCTGATTGGAGTACTCTTTTCTCTTCTTATCCCACTGAATATATTCAGCGCCTTTATCCAGACATGCAAAAATACCATTTGTATGTGCGGCAATAGGTTTCAGATAAGCATCTTCATAATATCCCTGAATCAGATTTCTTTTTCTGAATTCCAGTGGATCCATACCGATTTCTTTTGCAATATCGTCCATAAAGCACTCACCTGCAAAGCAAACCTGAGGAATACCATATCCTCTCATTGCACCGCCAACCGGAGTATTGGTATATACAGTATATGCCTCTCCTTTAATATTAGGGCAGGCGTACTGAAGCCGGAAGGATGTCAGGCCGTTGGCTGCAATGGCATGGCCATGAGAAGCATAAGCACCCTGGTTGGAGATTTCAAGCATATCTTTGGCAAGAAGATGTCCCTCTTTATCCACACCTGCTGTCAGTTCGTATTCAATGGAGTGTCTGGTTCTTGTATTACAGAAGGTTTCTTCCCTGCTTACATCCAGCTTAACCGGTCTGCCTCCTACCTGCATAGTAAGAAAAGCATTTAATGGTTCATACAGCACATCCTGTTTATTTCCAAAACCTCCACCTATATATGGTTTGATCACCCGGATCTTTGACCATGGAATACCAAGTGCCTGTCCGATTACTCTTCGCATAATATGAGGAATCTGTGTGGAGCTCACTACAATGATCCTTCCATTTTCCATATATGCGTAGGAAATTGGATTTTCAATATGGCAATGCTGAACGATAGGCGTCTTGTAGGTTCGTTTGATCACAGTATCCGACTGTTTCAGTCCTTCCTCCACATTTCCTATAAAGTAATTGGTACGGGCAAGTACATTATCCTTCTTGTCAAGATGGATAGGCGGCTTACTGCCCCACATAGATTTGCGTGGATCGGTCACTACAGGGTATTCTTCATACTCTACTTCAATCAGTCTTAAAGCTCTCTGGGCAGTAACCTCATCCTCAGCCACAACGGCAGCAATGTCATCTCCATAATAACGTACCCTTCCTGTCAGTATGTTACGGTCTGCAATGTCCTGATGTGCCGGTTCCACAGACCAGGGATGTCCCGGAGTGGGATAACAATGATTCGGTACGTCTTTAAAAGTCACTACTTTTACTACGCCATCCAGAGCCTCTGCTTTACTGGTATCAATGGATTTAACAACTCCGTTACCGATTCTGGCATGGTAAACTTTGGCCACAAGACAATTGTGAGGGGCCATATCGTCAGTAAATTTCGCGCGTCCTGTCACTTTGTCATAAGCATCTACTCTTGGAACACTCTTTCCAATCATGTTTTCACCTTCTTTTCATTTTTTGGTATGCGCATGCATACATTTTGCTGTTAAAAAAGAGCCGGAAAAGTTCAAGGAAAATGTTCCCCTCAGAACTTTCGTCCGGCTCCGAACCATGCTACTTACCTGTTATTTCCTGGAATATGGGGTATCGGACAATGGAAGGGATGTTCTGAATTTACCATCCTTTCTGTAGTATGCACCTGCAATAGCCGGTGCAGTGGGTATGGAAGTAATCTCACCAATTCCGATAGCTCCACAGGCTACATTCAGTCCTTCCTTCTCCACAATAATACTCTTTACTTCAGGAATTTTATTTGCTTTTGGTAATCCTAGTGTACCATATTTTGCGGTAGGTTTGCAATCTTTTATTGGATATTTTTCTGTTAACGCAAAACCAAATGACATAATAACGCCACCTTCGATCTGACCCTCTACGGAAAGAGGATTCACTGCCCTTCCTACATCATGGGCTGCAGTGATCTTCGCCACAGTACCGTCTTCATTCAGTGTGCAGACCTGAGTTGCATATCCATATGCAACGTGAGAAACCGGATTTTTTATATCTGATCCCATTGGGTCTGTTTTTGCAAGATATTCTCCTTTATATTCTTTTCCTTCAAGATCCTTAAGGGTATGTCCCGCCAGATCCTTTTTCAGTTCCTCACAGGCTCGTCTTACAGCTTCTCCTGTTACCAGAGTCTGTCTGGAACCGGATGTTGTTCCGGAATCCGGAGCATCATAAGTATTAGAGGTTTCATAGTAAATCTGGTCACGTTTAAGTCCCAGCGTTTCTGCTGTCATTTGAACAAGAACTGTTCCAAGTCCCTGGCCAATACAGGAAGCGCCACTGTGAATCTCAACACGCCCGTCTCTCACAAGGAGGCGTACTCTGCCCCAGTCAGGAAGACCAACACCCACACCTGCGTTTTTCATTGCACATGCAATTCCTGTATAAGGACTGCTTTCAAAATCTTCCTTTACCGCCTCCAGTGTTTCCACAAGCCCTGTTGAATCATCCACGATCTGGCCGTTTGGCAGCTCCTGTCCCGGACGGATAGCATTCCTGTAGCGGATTTCCCATGGAGAAATTCCTACAAGATCTGCCATTTTGTTTAAAAGAGATTCAATGGCAAAACAGGTCTGGGTAACACCAAATCCACGAAACGCTCCGGCCGGAGGATTATTGGTGTAATAAGCCTTTCCGTCAATATCAAAGTTCTGATAATTATAAGGTCCGGAAGCATGGGTGCAGGCGCGCTGGAGCACCGGTCCTCCCAGAGAGGCATAGGCGCCTGTATCAGCAATGACTGATGCTTTCACACCCTGGATAATTCCGTTTTCATCACATCCTAAGGTAAATTCCATATCCATTGGATGACGTTTTGGATGGATTAAAATACTCTCTGCTCTGGAAAGTTTCACTTTTACAGGGCGTTTTGTAAGATATGCGATCATTGCCGCATGATGCTGAACCGTAACATCCTCTTTTCCTCCAAAACCGCCGCCTACAAGTTTATTTCGTACCTTTACCTTTTCTGCAGGCAGACCCAGAAGAAGCATACATTCATGCTGGGTATCATATACACCCTGATCTGTAGAATAGATGATGACCCCATCTCCATCAGGTACTGCTACTGCACACTCCGGTTCCAGGAAAGCATGCTCAGTCCACGGAGTCTGAAACTTATCTGAAAGCACATACCTGGAATGATCTATGGCATCTTGAGCATCTCCTCTGTGCACATGCCAGTGGGCAAGAAGATTATCCTGTTCAGATTCATGAACCTTAGGCGCTCCCTCTTTCATAGCCTCATAGGGATCCCGAACCATGTCAAGCTCTTCATATTCCACGTCGATAAGCTTTTTCGCCTCTTCTACAATTTCCCTTGTCTCACCTGCCACCAGTGCAATGGCATCTCCAAGATAGTGAGTTATTTTTCCAACAGGTATCAGTGCATCCCAGTCCTGTTTCAGATGTCCAACCTTAACCTGTCCAGGAATGTCTTCTGCGGTAAAAACTCCCACTACTCCCGGAAGTGCCCTGGCTTTTTCTGTGTGAATGGCTTTCACCCTGGCACGTGGATAAGCACTACGCAGCGCACTGCCGTAAATCATTCCTTCCACTTCCATATCATCAGGATATTCCCCTGTTCCCAGAACCTTTTCCCGTACATCTACACGGGGAACACGCTCTCCCAATTTCCAGGTGTACTCCTTTTCTTTTGGGAGACCCTCTCTTTTATATTTAGCTGCCAGTAAAATACCGTCTATAATTTTCTTATATCCTGTACACCTGCAAATATTATTCTTAATGGCATCTGCAGCCTCTGCTCTTGTGGGGTTTGGGTTTTTATCCAGAAGTCCCTTGGCGCTGATGACCATTCCCGGGATACAGAATCCACACTGAACTGCACCTGCCTCTCCAAAGGCACGTACAAATATTTCTTTCTCTTCTTCCTCAAAGCCCTCAATGGTAAGAATGTGTTTTCCATCCAGCTTGGAAAGCCTGGGCACACAAGCCTTGGTTGGTTTACCGTCAATGAGAACATGACATGTTCCGCAGGCTCCTTCACTGCATCCGTCCTTGACTGATTTCAGCTTACATACATCTCTAAG
The DNA here is from genome assembly GCA_028722515.1 of Clostridia bacterium. Lineage (GTDB taxonomy): Bacteria > Bacillota > Clostridia > Lachnospirales > Lachnospiraceae > Blautia_A. The sequence continues at coordinate 6,266 of JAQYGS010000078.1, forward strand.
GAAGGGAAGCAGCTTCATATCCCTTTCTTCATGGTATTCTTTATTATTTACAAAAAATACAGCCATATCTTCCTCCTTGTCCGTCTCCTGTGTATGATATCACACTGGTTCAGAATATACAGATACTGCCCACAGCCTTAGGACTGTGGACAGCATCATAGTTATTTCATAATAAGATAACTGTAATCGTCAATTACTGCACAGATCAGTCTGCGAAGCCCCTCATACAGTTTATCCTCAGGATCATCGGCCTTACAGTAAGTAATGTTGCCAAAGAAACGAACCTTACATTCTTTTGTTTCTTTATTCAATACCACAAAACCATCATTTGTACTGTCTGCCATATCTGCTTCTGAAGCAAAAAGAGTAAACTTGTCTTTATACGGAGCACTTGCATATGGGCAGAAAGTTTTACAGTTGCCGCATTCATTACACATATAATCTACATGTATGATCTGGTTCATTGCCATTCCCGGGACTTTGATGGAAATGTTAGCTCTGTTTGGGCATACATCCACACAGTTCTCGCAGACCTTATTACAGGTGAGACAACGGTCGCTTTCTTTCTCAGCTTTACTTTCTTCCTTCAGAACAGCTTTTTTGCCAAAACATTCTTTCTCTGTTCCCGGTGCAGCAAGATCTGTTGTCACATCTTTACCCAAAATAGCAGATGCAACGATCTGTCCATCCCGGATGGCTTTTACGATATCAGCAGCTCCTCTTGCACCGTCACCTGCAAGATACACTCCCTCAATACTGGTTTCCAGAGTTTTATTATTCAGAATAGCTCTTCCTTTTTCATCAACGGCAATTTTATTAGCTTCATAAAATTCAACAGGAACTTTTTCTCCAACTGCAACAATAACAGTATCAGCCAGCACTTCTTCTGTTTCCCCGGTTTCTGTTACGGAAGCACGTCCGGATGCATCCATCATACCAAGTTTCATTTTTTTGCAGAGAAGCTTTCCATCTTCAAGAGAAACAGGAGAAAGGAGTTCTTTAAATTCCACACCATCATGAAGGACCTCAAGGAGCTCATCCTCTGCAGCAGGCATATATCGTCTTGTTCTTCTGTATACCAGATATACATGCTCTACACCTTGTGTACGTTTCGCAGCTCTGGCAGTATCCATAGCTGTATTTCCACCACCGATCACCACTACATTTCTGCCAAGATCAAGCTTACCATTACTCTCCTTGAAATCTCTTAAGAATTTAAGAGCGTTTACTGTTTCTCCTTTTTCCAGCTTCAAGGTTCCCGGCTTATTTGCTCCCACAGCCACGATTACAGCATCATAGCCCTTTTCCTTTAGTTCTGCCACATTCTTGATTTCTGTATTGGTTTTAATTTCTACTCCCAGTTTCTCAATAAAGGACACATCTTTATCTATCGCTTCTTCTGAGATACGAAATCCCGGTATTACATATCTGATAACGCCGCCGGCTTTTTCCTCTTTTTCAAATATAGTGACTCTGGCACCGGCTCTGGCAAGAAAATAGGCAGATGCGATTCCGGCCGGACCAGCTCCTACAATTGCAACTTTCTTTCCATCTGCAGTTCCTGCTTTGATTTCCTTAATGACTGTATCATATCCATTTTCTGCAGCAATCAGCTTGGTACCACGGATATTTACAGGCTCCTCATAGAAATTACGGGTACATTTGTACATACAGTGATGGGAACACAGTGTACCGGTAGAAAACGGAAGCGCATTCTTTTCCAGAATTACACGAAGTGCCTGGGCATAATCCCCCTCACCTGCAAGTTTCACATAATTTGTTATATCCTGGTGAATGGGACAGCCCTCCTGGCAAGGTGCGAAGAAACAGTCAAGAAGCGGTACCTCTGAATCCGTTTTTCTCTTTGGAAGAGGCTTGATGCTCTTAACATGATGAACATCCTTCTTAGCATCCTCAGCCAGTTTATTCAGAGCATCTACATCAATACCCTTCCATTCTTTCACGCCCTCTGACATAACTTTCTCTGCCATCTGGGTAAATCTCTGATATCCGCCTGGCTTAAGGAGTGTGGTAGCCACAGTTACCGGCCATACGCCACAGCCGACGATTCTGTCAATATTAAAATAGTCTGCGCCTCCTGAATATGCAATGCGAAGTTTACCGTCAAATTCTCTGGAAAGCTTTGCCGCCAGAGAAATAGATAATGGGAAAAGTGCCTTTCCTGACATGTACATTTCTTCGCTGGGAAGCTCATTTCTTGTCACATCAACAGGGAAAGTATTGGTAATCTTCACACCGAATGCAAGTCCCAGCTCGTCTGCCAGTGCCTGAAGTCTCTTAAACATAGGAATAGCATCTTCATACTGCAGATCATCTTTAAAATGGAAATCACCAAACACCATGTAATCATATCCCATCTCATCCATGGTTTTTCTGGCAAACTCATATCCAAGAAGAGTAGGATTGCATTTGATAAAGGTATTCAGATGCTTCTCTTTAAAAAGATGATTGGCAATGCTCTCGATTTCATTGGGAGGGCATCCGTGAAGAGTGGATATGGTGGCAGAATTACAGATATCTGATGGAATTGCTTCTATATCCTCCCTGGTCACCTTCTCAAATTTATCTACATGATCCAGAAGCCAGTTTTTGCACTCCTGGAAAATTGCCGTATTCTTTGCTTCCATCATATTATTGATGAAGCTGTCTACCTTAGGCTCCTTTATTCCTGCAAGATCATATCCTACAGAAATATTAAACTGAAATCCATCCTGTGCTCCAAGATCAAACTCCTTAGCCATCACATGAAGAATAAACCATGCCTTGATATATTCCTCCATTGCCTGGGGAACATAAAGCTCTGTTGACCATTCACAGTTATATCCCTCATCTTCAGCCAGAATACAAGGTCTGTTAATGCAGGCGGCCAGCTCTTTTCCATCCATTTTCTGGACGGTTTTAAGTTCAAAGAAACGGGCTCCTGCATAATATGCTGCTGCAATGTTCTGTGCCAGCTGTGTATGTGGACCGGCTGCCGGTCCGATGGGTGTCTCCAGGTTTCTTCCAAAGATCTGCACAGATTTGTCAGGTTCTGCATGATATGCTCTGTGCTGTCCAAATACAGTTCCTTTTGTTCTTTTTTCCTCCAGCACCCAGTTCATTAACTGTTCAAAGGGCATGCAGGTCATGACTTCGCTCATAATCCGTTCCTCCTTTTATCCATTAATATGGTCAGCCAGTTCTTTTGCAGCCTGACGGCAGTCTGCCATAATCTTCTCTTCGTCACATACAAGAACTTCCCTATCCTTCATAAGGATTTTACCATTGCAGACTGTAGTCTGTACCATACTTCCATTTACTCCGAAAAGAAGATGGCCGTTTACATTATTCTCATTCATTGGTGTCAGCGGATCATAATCAATGACAATCACATCTGCTGCTGCGTCTTTCTTTAACACACCCAGTGGTTTCCTGAAATATCTTCCTGCAATCTTTGCATTTCCCTCAAAAAGCATCTGGGGAACTTCTCCCCATGCAGCATTGGGATCACACAGATGATGTTTGTGAAGTACATTTGCCACCTTCCATGATTCCATCATGTCATGGGTATAACCGTCTGTTCCAAGGCCGGTTACGATTCCCTTATGTACCATCTCCATTGTTGGAGGACATCCACAGGCATTTCCCATATTGGATTCAGGATTATGTACCACCATAGTATCTGTATCTTTAATAAGATCCATCTCATGTTCATTTACATAGATACAATGTCCAAGAAGAGTCTTGGGTCCCAGAATATTCCAGTCATACAGTCTGTCTACGATACGTTTCCCATGTTCTTTCAGACACTGCTGAAGATCATAAATTCCTTCAGCAACATGGATATGATAACCAACTCCATCCGGTTTCAGTTCATTGCATAATTCCATGGTTTCATCAGAAATAGTAAAGGATGCATGCATGCCCATCATTGCAGCGATCATATCACTGTCATCAGCCAGGGCATGTTTAATAAAGTTCACATTCTCCATAACAGATTCCCTGGATTTCTCCATACCATCCCGGTCAGAGATTTCATAGCAAAGACATGTACGGACTCCCAGCTCTTTAGCTGCTTCTTCAATAGCAAATAAAGAACCTGTAATGTGTCCAAAGCTTGCATGATGGTCAAAAACAGTAGTTACACCATTCTTAATGGAATCAATGTAAGTTGCATATGCAGAAAGTTTGGTCTGTTCCAGAGTAAGATGACGGTCAATAGTCCACCACATGCCATCCAGGATATCAAGGAAGCCCTTGGGATTATAACCGTTAATGCTTAATCCTCTTGCAAAGGAACTGTAGATATGCTCGTGGGCGTTAATAAACGCAGGCATAATGACTCCACCCCTGGCATCTACAAATTCGGCATCAGGATAAGCCTTCTTAACATCTTCAGTTACCCCCACCATAACTATGGTGTTACCATCCATTGCAACAGAACCATTCTCAAAGAATGGGTTGGATGCGTCCCGTGTGATCATTCTTCCGTTACCAATAATAAGCATATAGTTCCTCCTTTTCTTGTTAAAAATCACCAATTCGCTACAGCTTTTTTCCTAATGTTTCGGAATTTTATACTATTACTCTAACATAGTTTCCAGAAAATATCAATAGGAAAATACAAAAAATTTTTGGTTTTCTTAATATTTTTTAGCTACCCTTCCATTACAGAAGTTTTGACAAGGAGTTCTCTTCTTCCATTCTGCCATTGTTTTTCATCCAGCTCTACTTCATATCCGCCGCCGTTTTTTACATGCCATTCATAAAAAGAACGGCTGATATCAGCGTATTCTTCCATGATGTTCATTATAGTACCCCCATGTATGACAAAAGCAGCACAGGAAATCCCTTCCAGGATGCATCCCTTTACTGCTTTATGAAATCCGATGATATGTCTTCGTTTACATTCTTCTCTGCTTTCTCCTCCCGGAAAAGGCAGTGTTCCATTGCTGTCCACAAAAGCCTGATAATGTTCATTACCTTCCAGTTCCTTATAATTCTTATTTTCAAATTCTCCAAAATCACATTCTGAAAATTCATCTATAATATGCAATCGTTTATCCGGGAACAGGATTCCTGCTGTCTGAATGCATCTTTTCATAGGACTTACATAAATACTCTGTACGGCAGGATATTCCATATTCTCCAGAAACTTTATGCCCTCCTGGCATAATGGTTCATCGGTTACCCCAATGTAACGTCCCAGTTTATTCCCTTCTGTTTTTCCATGACGAATAAGCCATATTTTAATCATTTTTTATCACCGTCCCAATTCCACAGGTTACCCGTGTCACTTTTCTGCTAAATGAAGCAAGTTCTGTACATACCCTGCCTACTGCTTCCCTGTATTCTCTGTCAAAAGCATCAACAGGAACTACTCCATATCCCACTTCCTGACATACAAGGATCACATCAGGGTTATTTCTTATGATTTCTTCTGCAAGATCAGTGACAGACCCTCCCAGCTTCAATTCTTTTCGTATAAATTCCTGAAAATCAAGGACGCCACGGGCATCCATAAGTTCCTCCCGGCTGATTGTGGCGCCATCTTTCCACATAATTCCGGGGTAATTTTGCCTTGCATAAGCTTCTTTACCCTGATATGCGCCGCCGATTATCATTTCCATTTTACATTCTCCTCTTTTCAACCAAATCATACTGACACTACTGCCAGGATCAATGCCATTCCCACCTCACAGAGGCACAGGAAAAAACCGGAAATATCTCCGGTCGTTCCGCCGAAATATTTCATAGCAATATGATGATAATACCAGAACAAAAGGAGTGCCCCTGTAAACGCGCAAAAACCATACAAAGGCTGGATCCATACCATCAGACAAAAAAGAACAGCAAGATAGAAGATCAGAATATTCCTTGATACCACATCGGAAGAATTTCTGGAAAATTCAGCAACAGTTCCATCTGTTCTGGCCTTTGGAAAAGTGATCACACCAATTCCTGACAGGCATCTGGAAACCATAAATCCAAGTGCCAGAATATAAAATGCCCTTTTGTTTCCCGAACCGTATATCTGGCTGTATGCCCCATACCATGCAAGAAAATAAACAGCTGCGGTAATAACTGCAAAGGCACCCGTATGTGAATCCTTGAGTATTTCAAGCCTTCTCTCCCGTTCCTGCCAGGAGCTTAACGCATCTGAGGTATCAAGCAGACCATCTACATGAATCCCTCCTGTAACAAGAACCGGTATGAGAACAAGAACCACGGTAATAAACTCATTCTGAAATGAGAAGCGTCTCCCCAGATAAAATACAAGCACAGAAAGGGCTCCGACTACAGTTCCTATAAAGGGAAAAAAGCAAAACATATATTTCATATTTTCCCTGTTCCAGTCCGCCCTGGGCATTGGAATTTTGGAAAACATTGCAAAAGCCACTTTGAAGTTATTCCATAATGATCTCACTGTTTTTTCCCCCTTTTATATAAACCGGGATTCCATATACCACTTCCACAGCCTCATCTGCTTTTTCCGCCAGTTTCTGATTAATATTGCCCAGATATTTCAGATAGGTTTCCATTTCCTGATCAAAGCTTAATGCATCTGAAAATATTTCATTTGTCACGATTACAACATGACTGGCCTGTTCACAAAGATGGGAAATTCCTTTTAGTATTTCATCAACTGTATCTCCGTGAGCTCCCTGTTCCTCGAACATTTCATTTGCGGTAAGATTTGACATACATTCCAGAAGTACCACACTATCCTCTGGAACAGACACATTTTTTAATCCCGTATAGCATTCTACTGTTTCAAATCCTTTACCAGCACGCATTTTTCTGTGACGCTGTACTCTTTTTATACTCTCCTGGTCAAAAGGATGCATAGTTGCAATGTATATTCTTTTTTTCTCTCCGAATGACAGTACTCTGTCCTCCGCAAAGGCAGATTTCCCGCTTCCACTGCCACCGGTAACAAGCACAAGCATTATTTTAACTCCTTATACTGATCCACATGGATGTCTTCAAAAGTACTCATAGAATGATAGACAGCAGCAGCCATATCCAGAATCGGAAAGAGAGTAACTGCTCCAGTCCCTTCTCCCAGGCACATATCTCCATGAAGCATGGCATCTTTCTTCATATAATCAAGAATCATATGAGCTGCAGGCTCCTTTGACACATGAGACGCCAGAATATAATCCGATACAAGAGGACAGAGTCTTGTGGCAATAAGGCCGGCAACACAGGAAATAAATCCATCCATTACAACAGGCATATGAAGAGCTGCTCCTCCCAGGAAAATACCGGTCATTCCTGCAATATCAAAACCCCCTGTTTTTGAAAGTACGTCCAGAGGATCAGAAGGATTGGGATCATTGATTCTTATTGCTTTTTCAATAGCTTCTATTTTTCTCTCCAGACCTTCACTGGTCAATCCAGACCCTCTCCCTGTCATTTTCTCCACAGGCTGTCCAAGAAGCACAGAAGCAACTGCACTGCTGGTAGTAGTATTTCCAATTCCCATCTCACCTGTTGCAAGAATATGATAGCCCTTTTCTTTCAGTTCTTCTGCCATCTTTATCCCTGCTTCTATGGCATGTACTGCCTCCTCTGCTGTCATTGCAGGACCCTTTGTCATATTTTTTGTTCCGTATGCCACCTTCAGGTCTGTGCGTACCCTGGTATCCTTCGCCATTCCCACATCCACAGGATAAACGTCCACTCTGCACTGTCTGCACATTGCACATACTGAAGTATCCCCTTTCAGGAAATTTTCCGCCACAATGGCGGTTACCTCCTGACCGGTCTGAGTCACTCCCTCTTCTACAACTCCATTATCCGCACACATTACTATCAATGCTTTTCTGGAAAGGTCAATATCTGCAGAGCCTGTAATCCCTGCAATCTGTATGAGCATTGTTTCCATTTTCCCCAGAGAGTGAAGTGGCTTGGCAATACTGTCCCATCTTTTGGAAGCAAGCTCCATAGCTTCTTCATTCAGCGGTTTTATTGCAGCAATTGTATCTTTCAACGTCATGATTTATTTCCTCTCTTTTTATTTTTCCCTGTAGTAAAAACAAAAAATTTACTGAATATATAATTCAATGCCACTACAATAAACTGAGTGATAACTTTACCTACCATATCATTCATATGCATAAAAGTTACAAGAAGCCATACTCCTCCTACCTCGATTACCATAGTGGCAAGCCGGGCGCTGACAAACTTACAGAATGGCTGAATATGGTCTTTTAGTGTTTCACACTTATCCTGAAAAACATATTTGGAGTTTACAACGTATGCAAACAATATAGCTAAAATAATAGAAAGAACATTTGCAAAGTTAAGCCCAAGTCCCATTTTCCGGAAAAGATAAAAACTTGCCAGATTAACTAAAGTAGTACACCCACCGAAAAATATATACCGTACAATTGAATTATTATATAATTTGTTGATCAGATTCTTCATAAATATGTTCCCCGCTTCCTGTCATGATTTATCTGGCCATATTCATCCTGGCCTCCCCTTACGATCCTGGATATGATATAACGAGGACGATGCTTCACTTCTTCATAAATTTTTGCAATATAATATCCTATTATTCCCAGGCTTATCATAACTGCACTTCCAATAAGGAGAAGCACAAGAATAATAGTGGTATACCCTTCCACAGCATGTCCTGTAAAATACTGTACAAGGGAATAGATTATCAGTACCAAGGAACAAAGGAAACAAATTAAACCTGCCACAGTTATAAACTGAAGCGGAACTGTGGTAAATGCTACAATATTTGTAAATGCATATTTTATAAGTGACCAGGCAGACCATTTGGACTGTCCTGCTTCTCTTTCCTGTACTTCAAACTCCACACTGGCAGTTTTAAATCCCACCCAGGAAGATGTGGCTCTGAAAAACATATTTCTTTCCGGCATGGAAAGCAGACTGTCTACCGCTTTTCTATCCATCATCTTAAAGTCCGATGCATTTTTCATATCGATCTTTGTTGCCCTGGTCATAATATCATAGAAAAATCCGGCACACTTTTTATGCAGAAATCCTTCTTTTCCCCGGTCTGATTTTACACCTTCAATGACTTCATATCCTTCCTGCCACAGTCTGTACATTTTCAGCAAAGTCTGTGGGGGATGCTGCAGGTCGCAGTCCATAACTGCCACCACATTACCTGTTGCCTGAGCAAGTCCTGCAAAAACAGCAGCCTCTTTTCCGAAATTTCTGGAAAAATGTACCCCAAGCACGCATGGATCCTTTTTCCCGGCTTTTACAATTTCATCCCAGGTTCTATCCTTAGAGCCATCATCTACAACAACAAGTTCATATGAAATTCCTGCTTCTGCAAGAATTTTTCCAACTACCCTGCATGCCTTTCCTACCATAAGTTCTTCATTATAAGCTGGAAGAACCACCGATAATCTATCCATTGACCTAATCCTCTTTTCTTTCTTCCTATTATACATAAATCGGAAAAAATGTACATTTATTTTTATCCCCGTTTCTTTCGAAGAAGTAAAGCCAGAAAAATGTATATAAGAAGTCCGGCAGCTGTCAGACACAGACCAGCCTTCAGATACGGGGTACAGTAAACCAGCCTGATCTCATGCGTACCTTTATCCAGTTCTACAGCCATATACATGGTATTTGCCTTCACGATCGGAACCTTTTCTCCATCCACATATGCGGTAAATCCTTTACTGTATGGCAATGCAAATACCAGGGCCTTTTTTTTATTTACGCTGACAGTACCTGTCAGTTCATTCGTTTTGGTTTTTACATTCTGCAAAGTTTCTCTGCCAAGCAGAGCAGTTTTCTCTTCTATTTTATCTACCGGCTGGCATACAATGCGCAGTTTGTCAAAAGAGTATACACCTGCATTATCAAATGTAACAGTCATGGTTCTTCTGCCCGTCCTGTTATATCCCAGATTACAGAGAAAATTATGACGGCCACTGTATGCATTATATTTGTCCGTAAATATTTTCAGTTTCTTCTCAGACTGGTTGGAAGATATTTTCATAGAAGCCTCTTTACTTTCCTTCCAGTAACGCCACTGGCTGTCTTCATAAAGGACCCGGTTCTGATCATAATCTGACATTTTTTTCCAATCACTGTCACTTACAAGTTCTCGAGGAGAAAGGCTGTCGTAATTCAGATTTTCAGCGATAAAATAAGTTTCACTATCTGTAAGTCCGTGAAAAACAAATTTAATCTGAGCTCCTTCTTCTTTCACAATGATTTTATCATCTTTTATTTCACAGCCCTGGATATTCTCCATTCTGTAAGGTATCTCCTGATCGTTATATGAAAGTTCAGCATGTGGGAGATCACTGTTCTCAAGAACCACGCCATCCAGCAGGGCCTGCTGTTTCTTAACCACATCCATCTTTTTATATTCTGAGGCAGGGACATAATGATCATAAGTATAGCCTATCGGCAATGCATTTTCATTTTCATAAGCTCTGCATTCATCCTTTTTCTTTCCTGAGCTTCCCTTTTCCTTATTATAGCCGTAAGGCAGATACGGGAAATCATCGCCACTGATCACAAAAAATTTCACAGCTGCCAGTCTGTCCAGAATTGTACGGCCATCCAAGTTTTCATAGTGTTGTTCCCATGGAGTGTTTAAATACATCTCACTGAAGAAATCGCTGATATTTCCATTTGCCAGGCTGAAATAGTAAGAAGTACTGTGTGTCCCCATATACATGGAAGTATTATCATAAGGGGTGGCTTTGTACTGGTCATATCGGTACAGACTCTTGTCTCCCGTATTAAGTACTGCCTGATCCGTGTCCGATCTGAGTTTGTTCATGGCCTCATCTTTCTGCGCAAATTCTGACAGATAGTTTTTTTCATAAGCATACTGGTAAGATATATTCAGCATAATGCTTGACAAAAGAAGAACCGCCAGCATGGTACACAGATATTTTCCCTGCATAAAAATATTTCCATAAGAAGTGAGCACAAAAACGGACAGAACCAGAATAATTACAGCAGCCATATTTCGTTCTGTTCTGGCCGACTGTGTAAACAGAGCAAGAACGCAATATACCAGGACCATTATTAATATTTTCTTTTTCTCTCTGACAGACAGTGTAAATAATTCTGGGTAGGCCTTTACAAAAATATAAGCAATCATCATTCCATAGGCCCAGATCCACCTGTTGGACACATAGGAAAATCCATTCAGAACATGTCCTACAAATGGAATAAGCAGGAAAAAGTTCAGAAGAAGAAATCCAAACTTAATGTCTGTGTATTTTTTCTTCTTTGAAAACAGTACAAATACTCCAGCCATAGCCACCGCAGAATATCCGGCAACTCCCCATTGGATCATATTTTCTCCGATCAGACATCCCAGATATTTTTCATAGTATATTCTGTCATAAAAAAGAGGTACATAATTCCGAACCTGAAAACGCTCTGTTCCAAACAATGTCATAATTACCGGAAGGAAAATAACTGCAGCCATCATAACAGCCACCGCAAAATATCCTGTGAATCTAAAAAACCAGATAAAAATGTCTTTGACTTTTCTTTCCTTAAATATTCCAAAATAGCGAAAAGCAGCATAAATAAACATGAAAATACAGATCATGTAAAAGAAATAAAAGTTGGACATTGCAGAGATGGTTGTCGCCCAGATGAAAAGCCATGGTTTTTCCTTTTTGTATATCTTGTCTATTCCCATCAGAATCAATGGAAAATAAATCATAGGGTTGGAAAAATACGGATGTTTCATGGCCGCATATATAGTCCAGCCTGCAAAAATATAGATCATAGTTCCAAAAAAAGCAGCCTGTTTTGGATTTTTATGATAAAAGCAGTAAACACTGAAGGATACTCCTGCCAGATAAATGCGAAGGAAGATCAGAATTTCATACAATAGCTCCGTTTTATCCTGGGGGAAGAATACAGAAAGAAGAGTCAACGGATCTCCAATCACATAATAATGCAGGGTTGTCAGAATATCTGAGCCATATCCGATACTCATATCCCACATAGGAAGTGAGAAACTATGTTCAATAAAAATCCTGTGAAGTACCTCTCTCAGATATTTCCCATAATAGGCCAGTGCATTCAAATGCTGTGGAATGGCATCATGGCTCCACACCAGTGATTTTCCGTTCCCGGCAAACTGGAAATACAAAAAAAGAGAAACAAATAAAAATGCAAGAGTATACAGAATATAAAAATCTTTCTTACTATCCTTACTGAAAAATCTATGCATATCTTCTTCCTTTCGGGGATACCTGATATTTCCACATAATTACTTCACTGATTATAGTCAAAACTTTCTTTCTTGTCAATTCACAGGATGTCCGCATACTATCATTATATGACATAAAAAACAGCCACGGTACATAAAGTACCGCGGCCATATATAAATCTGAAAATTAATTATTCAGCACTGTGAAGAGTTACAAGCTTCTGAAGATATTCATATCTTGCTTTAGCCTCTGCCTCATTCTTAGCAAACAGTCTGGCTGCCTTTTCAGGATTCTGACGTTTCAGAGAATTGTAACGAACTTCTCCGTCAAGGAATGCCTGGTAATCTTCCATGCTTGGAGCCTTGGAATCAAGTGTAAACTTGTCTCCCTCAGCTGCAGGATTGAATCTGAAGTTATGCCAGTATCCAACCTTAACTGCCAGTTCTTCCTCTGTCTGAGCCTTTGCCATACCTTTCTTAATACCATGGTTAATACATGGAGCGTATGCGATGATCAGTGATGGTCCCGGATATGCCTCGGCCTCTGCAATTGCCTTAACAGCCTGGTTAAAGTCAGCGCCCATGGAAATCTGTGCTACATATACATAACCATAGCTCATAGCGATGGAAGCAAGATCTTTCTTCTTTGTCTCTTTACCACCTGCAGCAAACTGTGCTACAGCACCTGTCGGTGTAGATTTGGAAGACTGTCCGCCTGTATTGGAATAAACTTCTGTATCGAATACCATAACGTTGATGTCACGTCCACTTGCAAGAACATGGTCAACACCGCCAAATCCGATATCGTAAGCCCATCCGTCACCACCGAAGATCCACTGGGATTTCTTAGCAAGGAAGTCTTTCTGAGCAAGGATTTCTTTACCCTTCTCGCATCCGCATGCTTCCAGAGCAGCAACAAGTTTGTCTGTAGCAGTGCCGTTGGCAGCACCTGATGAGAATGTATCAAGCCATTCCTGACCTGCTGCTTTCACGTCTTCATTAGTTCCGTTTGCAACAATATCTTCTACTTTTGTCTTTAAGCCATCACGGATTGCTCTCTGAGCAAGAAGCATACCATAACCAAACTCAGCATTATCTTCAAATAAGGAGTTAGCCCATGCAGGACCCTGTCCTTTAGCATTTACTGTATATGGTGTAGATGGTGAGGAGTTACCCCAGATAGAAGAACATCCTGTTGCATTTGCGATATACATTCTGTCACCGAAAAGCTGGGTAACAAGTTTAGCATATGGTGTTTCGCCGCATCCTGCACAGGCTCCTGAGAATTCAAGGAGTGGCTGTTTGAACTGGCTGCCTTTAACAGTCGTTTCTTTATATTTAGCAACTACATCTTCCTTAACCGGAAGCTTAACTGCATAATCGAAATATTTCTGAGAATCAGCATTTGCTTCAAGGTTCTCCATTGCAAGAGCCTTGGCCCCTTTCTTGCCCGGACATACATTTGCGCATGAACCGCATCCTGTACAGTCAAGAGCAGATACGGTAACTGCAAACTTGTATTCCTTCATTCCTGTAAGGTCTAATGTCTTCATTCCCTCAGGAGCATTGGCAGCTTCTTCTGCAGTCATTGCAACAGGACGGATTACAGCATGAGGACATACGAAGGAACATCTGTTACACTGGATACAGTTATCAGGATTCCATACAGGAATATTAACTGCAATACCACGTTTCTCATAAGCAGCAGCACCGGATGGTGTAGTACCGTCAACATAATCCTTAAATGCAGATACCGGTAAGGTATTTCCTTCCTGAGCATTAACTTTGGACTGAATGTTATTAACAAAATCAACAACATCCTGTCTTCCCTCAGTTGCATGAGTCATATGAAGTCCCTCATCTTCTGCTGTCTTCCAGCTCTCAGGAACCTGAACCTCAACAACCTGTTTTGCACCGGCATCAATGGCAGCCCAGTTCTTCTGAACTACATCATCACCCTTACGTCCGTATGTTGCCTTTGCAGCAGCCTTCATAAGGTCAATTGCCTGCTCTTCAGGAATAATGCCTGTCAGCTTGAAGAATGCTGACTGAAGGATTGTATTAATACGTGTTGGTCCCATACCGGTCTCGATACCGATCTTAACTCCATCAATGGTATAGAACTTGATATTATGGTTAGCGATAAATGCCTTAACCTGTCCTGGTAAGTGTTTCTCAAGTCCTTCCATATCCCATGGGCAGTTCAGAAGGAATGTACCACCGTCAACAAGTTCCTGAACCATGTTGTATTTATTTACGTAGGATGGATTATGGCATGCTACGAAGTTTGCTTTATGGATCAGGTATGTAGACTTGATCGGTTTCTTACCGAAACGTAAGTGAGACATTGTCACACCGCCGGATTTCTTGGAGTCATAATCAAAATATGCCTG
>JAQYGS010000079.1 GCA_028722515.1 Clostridia bacterium
TCTGAGAAGTAATAGAAAGATGCCACTTTTAAGTGGCCACCAGTAACAATAAGATTGGTTTGTTAGACCGCCTTTAGGCGGAAACGCAAAAGGCCCTGGAAGGGCTAACACAAACCACCAGCAGGGCTGGTGGTACTGACTATCTTCTGTTCCAAGTAAAATGATTCCTATACAATCAGAATACTGTATTTCTTCTAAATATTTTTCGTTTAAATCTTCTTCGTAAAGGTATGTAACTTTTACCTTATAGCCTAATTCTTTACATTGGTTAGTAACACCCGTGATTAATTCTCGAAAGAATGGAGTGTCGTCAACCACTGCCCCCAATTTCGTGTAAATAATAAAATAAAACGAGCCATTTTCAATTTCTCGTTTACGTATTTTAGAGAAGTCGTAGCCCATGCGTTCTGCTGCTTCCTTGACTCTTTTTCTGGTTTTGGTACTAACCCCCGGTTTATCGTTAAGTGCCATTGATACTGCTACGGCGCTAAGGTTAAGTCTCTTAGCAAGTTCTTTTGCAGAAATAGCTATATTACATACTCCTTTTCTTGTGAACTGAAAAATAGTTGAGCAATGCTTAAGTATATGATGAAATTTAGTTCAAGGCAAGTTATGATTCCCTTGTCGAAAATTATTTTTGCATATGAAAAGAAGTTGTCAATGAAAGAGATAGTTTTAGGCAAGGTGGACGGTCTATTCTTAAATGTTCCGGTCCTTTGGGGTATGGAAACGTGCCGTTAATATGGTAAATGTTTACTGTAATTTGAAAGTTCACTCGGCCGGCTATCCAACACCGGACAAATTAAGAGCATGCTCCTGTTGTGGGATTCGTGCATATGGAAAGCGTGAAGGTAAAGGGTTTGCACAAAAGAAATATATGAATAATGCAGGTGTAAGTAATATCATTCATGCAGTGGACAAGGAGGATGAAAGGCCTGTTCATATTGCATTGTGGGGTGGCACCAATACGTTAGCGCAGGCTTTATGGACGGTTGAAGTAACCAGAAGTTCAAGCGGATTCTATAAGGCGACTTGGCCCGGTATATCAGCTGATTTGTTTACGCATGGCAGTGAAGATGGATATACGAAAGGCGGCTTTACCGGCGCAGACACAAATCTCATATCCAATGAATGGTTAGCAAAGAATGTTCAGAATCATGGCGCTTATGGTGCTGTATACCCGGCATCTGTGTTTATTATGGAAGGGGAACAGCGCATATTATCCTAGAACTAAAAAATGGAGGAACACCATCGCTTGTATCATATAAAAGAATACAGATTACTGTTCGGTAGTTACTTTGAGGTGCAACAGTTATTATTTAAATTTATTATTTTGATGGCACGGACGCAAAAAGGAGTAAAGTATGGGAGTATTTAAGAAGAAGGCTGCAGTGCTGACATATGACAGGGAAAATAAGAAACCGGTAATTAAATCAAGCATTTGTAATGGAGAACAGGTAGCAGGGTTTAAGGACATTCATACGGGTAAGATTGAAGAAGTTATGCTGATCAAAAGCCGGGAAGATCTTGATAAGTTCAGGGCAATGTATGGAATCAATGAAGAAATAACAAAGGAATATTAAGGTTTGTCGGGTAAGCTGATTGAAGATGACAGAAGAATAGAGCCAAGCTTATAATCCGGAAGGAGAAAATGATCTCAGATGAACAGAATGATTTTAAAGGGAAATATGTTTATGATAATTTGCTGCATTTTTTACCTTTTGTACATTCATTGTTGTCCTAATCACATCTTCAAGGGTAGGCCGTGTATTTCTGGTTTTCCCTTCTTTATTTTCAATATAGCACATCTGGCAGCAGGAGTGACGCATAAAATCAATGAAGGAACAGTTTTAATGAATTAAAATTATGCCTTTTTAAAACCGATATCTCTTTTGAATCGTCTATAGAGTAGGAAAGGAGGAAAATAGAGATAACGGACGGGGGCACTGACAAATGTATATGCAAAATTAATAACTGAGAATTGAAATTAAGAAGATGCTATAATATAATAAGTGTTAAATAGTGGAAAGGAGAGAGGACCTTATTATGAAACGAAAAGTAGTGTCTGGGAGGTGCGTGAGAGGGTTTGTTTTTTTAATGGTAATATTTACTTTTCTTTGGAGCACAGCGATTGTCCACGCAGAAGAAAAGCAGACGACTGAGGTAACAAAAAAGAAACCTCTGTATCAAAAACTTCCACAATAAAGAATGGATTGGTCAAAGAAGGAAAGTATTATCGCTATTATAAAAACAATAAGCCTTTAAAGAAGGCCGGTAAAACAATTAACGGAAGGTATTATTATTTCAAGGCCAATGGCAATGCTGCCATGAACGAATCTTATAAGGTAAAGGGAGTTTACTATGTATTTGATAAGAAAGCACGGAGAGTTGCACCTGGAAAAGATGCAATTGTGACTGTGAATGGTGAAAAATACTTTGTAAACAAATCTGGCAAGGCGCTGCCTGGCTGGCATGAAATCGGCAGCAAAATGTATTATGCGTATCGTAATGGAAAGTGTGCGGCAGGAGTTGTTGCCCATGGGGTTCCTTTTTCAAAAGCTGGATATGCCAAATATACAAATCAGGTAAAATGTAAATTTGCAGCCAGAGATTTTATTGCTCAACATAGCAAGGCCAATGCCAGCAACAGAGATAAATTTTATTCCTGTTTCAGATATATTATGGCTTATACAAATTTTATTCCCTGGAAAGACCCGTCAGCACAGGAACTTAAGTCAAAGGAATGGGTATATAAATATGCACTGGACATGTTTCAAACCGGATTAAGCGGAAGCTGTTACGGAATTGCCTGCTGTGTAGCGGCAGTGGCCAGGGAACTCGGGTATGAACCGTATGTCATCACAATTCCTGATGGACATAGTTTTGTTATGATTAATGGTCGTTATTATGATAATATGTACGGAACATTATTTGATGCCCCCACACGTCCCGCATATACGGTGGAATATAAAATAAAATTTTAAATAAGGAGAATATAGGTTATGAAAAAGATAAAAAGAATTTTGGCAGTGATATTATGTATGGTTCTTTTGCAGGTTCCGGCAGCTACGATGACTGCACCGGTTACTGTACAGGCAGCAACATCCTGTAAATTAAAAACCGAGAAAGGAAAACTGTATTGCTATGAGAATGGAAAAAAAGTATGTAATGACTGGAGAACAGTAGGCAAATATCGGTATTATTTTACAAAAGATGGATGTGCATATAAGGCAGACAGCAGTATGAGCTCTCATAATGTTGTGGTTAAAAAAATTGATAAAAAGTACTATGGCTTTGATGTAAAAGGAAGAATGGTAAAAGGGGCACGTATAGCAATTAATTCTTCCTACATACCTACATTTTATTATTTCAGCAAAAAAACAGGCGCTTACGATAAAACTACAACAGCAAAATACAGAAAAGCAGCAAAGCCGTATCAGAATGCAGCAGAACTGAAGAAGCTGCTGGGCAAACCAGTTAAAACAGTTGTGAATAAGGGAACCAGCTGTTTTATGGACGGAAATGGAAAAGATGTACAGTATATTTATGAACATTTTATGGTGAATGTATTCAGGCAAAATGGCAGCAAAAAGGAGATTATCGAAAGCGTTATGCTGAGATATTAGGGAGGACTTACTGACAATCTCTGATATAGAAAGGGATAATTTATGGGAAAGAAAAAAATTACAGCATTGATTTTAAGTATGGTTATGGCATTTACTCCGGCAATTCCGGCTGCTGCAAAAGACAGTGTGCCTGAAACTGATATATATCAGTACTCAGCAGAAAAATCTATGGCAGCAAATGATGCACAGGATACTTCAAATGTTAAGCCTTCACAGAAGACATCCAAAAATATTGAAGGATGGAAGATAATAGACGGTCATCGCTGTTATCTTAATTCTAAGGGAAAAAAGGTGACCGGCCTTCAGAAAATAGGAAAATATAGATACTATTTTAACAGCAAGGGTATTTTGATTACCAATAAAAAATATTATAAAATTAATGGCAGATATTATAAAATCAACTCCAAGGGAGTAGTGACATCTTTTTCCGAGGTAGAAAATCTTGCAGCTGCCCGTCTTGACAAATGTGGAGGAAATTTGCGGAAAGCCTTTAACTGGTCTGCTTCTTTGATGTATACAGGTTACGTACCTGTTAAGAAAAAAACTCCGGAATATTATGGAATTTACGGATTTAAAACAGGTTCAGGTGACTGTTATGTTATGGCAAGTACTTTTTACTGGATGGCCAAGATTGCCGGATATGATGCACATTACGTAAAAGGATATTTCCAGAAGAGCAATCATCAGAAGGGTGCTCATGCATGGGTGGAAATAGATATGAAATCCGGCAGCAAAACAAAAACTTATGTATATGATCCTAATTTTCAGAAGGAATACAAACTGAATGGGTATAAGCTCACTTATGGTGCAAAGAATACCCTGAAATATGTAAATTATAAACGGGTAAATTAAAATGAAAGATGTAGAAAGGATTTCTGAAATGCGAAAAAAAATTGTGACAATATTAATAACAGCAGCTCTTGGAGCGAGTATGGCAGCTGGCCAGACAGTTATGGCTGTGGAATCAGAAGAAACAACAGAGGCAGCAGCAGATAACTCTACAGAAGATGAAAAAGAGGAAGAATTAAAAACTATTGGGGAAGAAAAAGCAGATATTTTCAAGGTGAAAATCAAGAATCTTACCGGAAAGGTAATTACCGGTGTATCTGTAAAGAATGAAAAGGATGACAAATATCCGGATAATTTTCTGAAAGACGGGGATAAGTTTGAAAAGGGCGAAGAGAGAATTTTATGGTTTGATCCTGCTGTGAAGGATGAAAAAGAGACAGATAAAGCCAGTGAGCAGGATGCAAAACAAGAAAAGGAAATTCCCAAATATAATCTTCAGTTTACTTTTGAAGATGAGACAACAGCAGAAATCCATACATTTCCATTTGGTGACACAGAAGCTGTTGAGCTTAAACTGGAAGGAGAGACAGCCTATCTTGTATTTGACAGTATCAGCCTGAAAGAATCGGTCAATACTCTCAAGACAGAACAGGCACTTGCACCAAAGCCTGCAGAAACTCAAACACAGGCAGGCACGCAGTCATATTCACAAAATTATGATTATGATTATGATTATAGCAATGATTATGATTATGACAATGATGATTACAGCTATGATTATGACGGTGATACAGATGATTCAGGTGATTCAGGTGATTCAGAAAGTGACTATGAAGGTGACGCTGGTTCAGATGACACGGGTGCAGGTGATGGATGCCTGGATAATGGTTTATTAAATTAATGGAAAGAAGTAAGTAACAGAATGGGGCTGCTGCATTAAGTAATTAGTGCAGCACCCTTGTCTGATTTCAGGAGAAATTTATGTCATTAGTATCAAATCTATTTTTGATGTTTGTAGCAGCTTGTGTACTTGTATATTATGTGGTGCCATCGAAGCTGCAATGGCTGGTGCTTTTATGCTTCAGTTATATTTATTACATAGCCGGTGGAATCCGGTATATTGGGTTTCTGATTTTTTCTACATTAATTACTTATCTGGTTGCAATTGGAATAGAAAAGCTGGAGGAGAAAGGAAATCATAAAAGAGCAAGAAAGCTTCTGGTCGTTGGACTTATTTTGAATTTTGGAATGCTTGGTTTTGTAAAATATACAAACTTTGCAGTCGAAAATCTGAATGCGCTGTTCCATTTGAATTTAAAAGGCATGGAACTTTTGCTTCCCCTGGGAATTTCCTTTTATACTTTTCAGTCATCCGGTTATATGCTGGATGTATACTGGAAAAGATGCAAAGCAGAAAAGCAGCCTTTAAAATATGCATTATTTGTATCTTTTTTTCCGCAGATTCTCCAGGGACCTATCGGACGATACAGCCGTCTGGCAGAACAGCTTTATGCACCACATAAATTTGATGGCAAAAATATTACAGGAGGCCTGGAGAGAATCATCTGGGGCTTTTTCAAAAAAATGATTCTGGCTGACTGGGCGGCCGTTTTTGTGGATGCAATTTTTGGCAATCCGGATCAGTATAGCGGTTTGGCACTTTTTGGGGTTTTATTTTATACCATTGAGCTATATGCGGATTTTTCCGGAGGTATGGACGTGGTAATCGGTGTTGCATCTATGTTTGGAATTGAATTGGATGAAAATTTCAAACGTCCTTTTTTTGCAGTTTCGATTACAGATTTCTGGCATCGATGGCATATTACTCTGGGTACATGGATGAAAGATTATGTGTTTTATCCGGTTACCTTATCCGGATGGATGAGCAGGTTTGGAAAATGGGGCAAAAAAGTTTTCGGCAGGAAAACAGGACGTACACTTCCTATCTGTCTTGCCAATCTGATCGTATTTTTTGTAGTGGGTGTTTGGCACGGAGCCGCATGGAAATATATTGTTTACGGTATGTATAACGGTATTATTATTGCATTCAGCGGACTTATGGCAGATCATTACAGGAACTGGAAAAAGAAACTGAATATTACAGGTAAGGAGAACTGGTATCGCGTATTTATGATTATACGTACATTTATTCTGGTAAATATCAGTTGGTTTTTTGATCGGGCGGATACAGTTGGACAGGCATTTCATATGATGAAACTTGCGGTGACAAAATTTGCACCTGCAGAATTACTTCTGATCCCGGCAGGTAAAGAGGGAACGGCATTCACGCCTTATGCATTAATGATTTTGGCAGTGGGATGTGTGATTCTTTTTATTGTAAGTGTTCTTCAGGAACGGGGCATTAAGATAAGAGAGTCGCTTTCCCGACATGGACTTTTTGTTACAGCAGCAGTTTATTTTTGCCTGTTGGTCTTAATTGGATTATTTGGATCTACGGCAGTTGCGAGAGGTTTTATTTATGCACAATTTTAAGAAAATATTAAAAACGTTCCTGGTTTTATTTGTTTGTATTACACTTTTGACAGGGCTGGACCTGGCTCTTTATCCCTGTACATTTATGAGGAATGATGTTCATTCAGTAACCACCCGACAGTATGATGATATTATTGTGGGAACATCCCATGGAAAGATGGATATTGATCCGGAGGTTATGGAAGGAATTACCGGTCGTACAGGACACAATATCTGTGTTGGCGGAGAATACGGAATTGATGTGTACTACCTGACAAAACTGATCCATGAGAAGCAGAAGCCAAAGAGAATTATTTATGAAATTGATCCAGGATATTTTGTAACAGAAAAGGAAGAAGGAAATAATTATCTTTTGTTTTTTCACGAATTTCCTTTTTCAAAAGCCAAATTGGAATATTTCTGGAATTCTATTGCAAAGTGTAACTTTCGTACAGTTCTTTTTCCATGGTATGAGTATTCGCTGAGTTATGAATTACCCAAAATTAAGGAAACTTTTACTCGGAAAGTAACGAAAAATTATGATATTTCACATTTGAAAAGTGATTCTCAGGAGTATCATGAAAGTGGGTTTATTGAGAGATATGCAGTGGATGTGACAAAACTAAAAAAAACAGAACCAAAGCTTTACAAAGAGGGTAAGGTAAATGAAGAAAATATGAAATATCTGAAAAAGCTAATCTCTTATTGTAAAGAAAACCAAATTGAATTTGTTGCAGTAACTACACCGATTCCCATTGATACCCTGAGAGATTACAGTGATAATTATAATGCTGCATGGAAATATTTCGGAGAATTTTTTGAAAAACAGGATGTGGAGTATCTGAATTTTAATACGCAGTATTTTAAAGCATTTACCCATGATCTGAAAGCATTTACGGATTATGACGGACATATGAATGGGGATGCAGCCAGGGCATATTCCAAAGTTCTGGCAGAATTTCTGAAGTAGGAAGGAAGGCAGTTATATGAAGACAAGTATTTTGGAATATCTGGAAAGCTCAGCGGAGAAATTTCCGGATAAGGTTGCTTTTGCAGATGAACACGCATCCTGTACTTTTAAAGAACTGGAGCAGACTGCAAGAAGAACAGGAACTGCTCTTGCAGAGTATTTTACTCCGAGAAATCCGGTTCCGGTTTTCATGGAGAAGAGTGTAGAAACCATAGGCGTGTTTATGGGTGCGGTTTATGCAGGATGTTTCTATGTTCTGATGGACACCAAGCAGCCGGCAAGCAGACTTCATCAGATTCTGGAAATCCTGGACAGCGATGTAATTGTCAGTTCGGAAAAATATTTAAAAGATCTGGAAAAGCTGGAGTTTAAAGGAAAGGTGCTGCTTGCGCCGGAACTTGCGGATACGCCGGAAAATGCACAGGTATTACAGGCAATTAGAGAACAGGCACTGGATGTGGATCCTCTGTATGGAATTTTTACCTCCGGTTCCACGGGAGTTCCCAAGGGGGTCGTCGTGGGGCACAGATCAGTACTGGATTTTATTGATTGCTTTACAGAGTTGTTTGATATTACTGAAAAGGATGTTATGGGAAATCAGGCACCATGGGATTTTGATGTTTCAGTTAAGGATATCTATTCCGGTCTGAAGACAGGGGCAACTGTGCAGATCATTCCCAAACAGTTATTTTCTTTTCCTATGAAGCTGATTGATTATCTGATAGAGAGAGAAGTAACTACTCTGGTATGGGCGGTTTCAGCTTTATGTATTATTTCAACATTAAATGGATTTGAATATAAAGTTCCGGATAAGATTAAGAAAATTTTATTTTCCGGTGAGGCAATGCCTGTAAAGCATCTGAATATCTGGAGAAAATATCTTCCGGATGCTATGTATGTAAATATTTACGGACCTACGGAAATAACCTGTAACTGTACTTACTACATTGTGGACAGAGATTTTCAGCCGGGAGATGTACTTCCAATGGGGAAAGCATTTCCTAATGAGAAAGTATTTCTGCTTGATGAAGAGAATAAGCTTATTACCGAAAAGAATAAAAACGGCGAATTGTGTGTGACAGGGAGTGCACTGGCACTGGGATATTATAGAAACAAAGAGCAGACGGCAAAAGCTTTTGTACAAAATCCTCTGAATGACAGATATCTGGAGATGATGTACAGAACCGGAGATCTGGCATATTATAATGATCTTGGTGAGCTGTGCTTTGCCACACGTAAGGATTTCCAGATTAAACATATGGGGCATCGTATAGAGCTTGGTGAGATAGAAGCTGCGATGGATAAGATACCGGAAATTTCCAGAAGCTGCTGTATCTTTGACAGGGAAAAAAGTAAGATAGTTGCTTTTTATGAGGGAGATATTGAAAGAAGGCCGCTTGCAAGAGCTCTTGGGCAATATGTTCCAGCATTTATGGTTCCCAATGTGTTCCGTAAGGTAGAAAAAATGCCTCTTACAAAGAATGGAAAAATTGACAGAAAAGCTTTAACAGCTGCATATCAGGAGGATAAAAAATGAGCTCCGAATATGAATTTATACAAGAATTTGTAACAAAAGAAAAGGCAGCAACTCCGTCATATGTTTTTGATCTGGACAGTATGAAAGAATATGTAAAAAAAGTACAAAGCTGTCTTGGAGAAAGGGTACAGCTTTGCTATGCTATGAAGGCAAATCCGTTTCTTACAGGACCCATGATGGAAGTTGTTTCCTCTTTTGAGGTGTGTTCGCCAGGGGAATTCCGAATCTGTGAGCGGACAGGGGTTCCCATGGAGAGGATCGTACTTTCCGGTGTATATAAAAATCCGCAGGATGTGGAATATGTAATTTCAACATATGGGGGAAAAGGAATTTACACCATTGAGTCTGTACAGCATTTGCAGCTTCTGAATGATATGGCAGTTAAAGCCGGACAGAAAATTTCTGTTTTGATTCGTGTAACAAGTGGCAATCAGTTTGGGGTAGATGAAACAGAAATTCGCAGGATGATATCCCAAAGAGATGAATATCCGGGAGTACAAATACAGGGGCTTCAGTTTTATTCAGGAACACAGAAAAAAGATCTGGCACAGATGAAAGAGGAATTAAATCATCTGGATGAGTTTCTCAGGGAACTGAAAGAAACAGCAGGATTCCAGGGGCAGATTCTGGAATATGGGCCTGGATTTTTTGTTCCGTATTTTAAAAAAGACAGGTGTACAGAAACGGAAACTGTATTGGCAGAATTTAAGAAAATTCTGGATGAGCTTGCTTTTAAAGGAAATATTGTTCTGGAGATGGGAAGATTCCTGGCAGCTTTCTGTGGGTATTATATCACTTCGATCGTAGATATGAAGGTGAACAAAGAACAGCCTTATGTAATTCTTGATGGAGGAATTAACCATTTGAACTATTTTGGTCAGGCAATGGCAATGAAACAGCCTTACTGCAAACAGCTTGCCAGTGATGGAACAGAAAAAACAGAGGGTGAGGAAGAATTATGGAATCTTTGCGGCGCATTATGTACAGTCAGTGATGTGATCGTAAAAAGATTTCCGCTGCGTAAACCATCTGTTCATGATATACTGGTATTCGAAAGGGTAGGTGCTTATTCTGTGACAGAAGGGATTTATTTATTTCTCAGCCGTCCTCTTCCACGAATTTATTTTTGGACAAAGAAGGACGGATTAAAGCTGGTTCGGGATAATGTACATACAGATTTACTAAATTCAGAGAAATAAGGAGAAAAGAATTATGGATGAATTAATTGAAATTCTGGAGGAAATCCAGCCGGATGCAGATTATGAGAATTGTGATACTTTGATTGATGATGGAATTCTGGATTCTTTTGCAATCCTTTCTATTGTAAGTGAATTGCAGGATGCTTATGGAATTACCATTACTCCTGCAGATATTATTCCTGAAAACTTCAATTCTGCAGAAGCACTGTGGGATATGGTGTGCAGATTAAAAAAATGATGGATCACGGAAGATCTTGATAAGTTCAGGGCAATGTATGGAATCAATGAAGAAATAGCGAAGGAATATTAAGGTTTGTCAGGTGAGCTGATTGAAGATGAACAGACTGATTTTAAAGGGAAATATGTTTATGATAATTTGTTGCATTTTTTACCTTGCATGGTGGATCCTTGCATTTCGACCGGAGCATCCTGTAAAGGGACTGAGAAGTGGATGGCTTCTGATCCCAGCTGCATTATGCGGCATCTATGGCGTGTATATTCTGGCACAGGGCTTTGCGATGGTTTCTTTTTTCACCGAATGGTCACAACAGAATTGGTTTTAATTGTGGGATGGAATGATGCCACTAGCTTTTACGGCAATTTTTATGGCAATCGTAAGTGTTACGATAATAGTGAAATTATAGAATTAATACAAAGGGAAAAAGAAAATGGAAACGGCATGTTTTATGAATATGTGTATGGTGCAGGACGGCAAGGGAAATGTGCTTGCGCTGGATAAGATAAACGACAGCTATACCGGAACCACATTTCCGGGAGGACATGTGGAAAAAGAAGAGATTTTTACCAATTCTGTTATCCGTGAGGTATGGGAAGAAACCGGGCTAAAGATTAAAAATCCTTTATTCTGCGGCGTGTATCACTGGATAGAATCGGGTATTCATAATGTGATTTTCCTTTATAAAGCCAGTGACTTTTCGGGAACATTACATAGCTCATAGGAGGGAAACGTTTATTGGATCCCCCTGGATGAATTCAAAGAAAAGGAACTCGCCACGGGCATGGAATATGTCCTGCAGATTATGGAATCTCCCCGGATCAATGAGTGCTTTATGAAGCTGGAAAATGGAAAATATTCAGGTACTTTATATTAAGACATATAAACCTGAGATGAAAAGATAAAACCTGAGAGAAAGGAGACCTTATGGAGATTAGGCGCGCAGAGGAGAAAGATTTTGATAGGATAATGGAAATATATAGCTTCGCCAGAGATTTTATGAAGGAACATGGGAATCCTAACCAATGGGGGCCAACACACTGGCCGCCTGAATATTTGATACATCAGGATATATCACAGGGACACAGCTACATTTGTATTCATGAAAATAAAACCGTAGGAACCTTTTTCTTTTGTGCAGGTGATGATATTGAACCTGCATATCTAAATATTGAAGACGGAAAGTGGTTAGATGACAGTGCCTATGGTGTAGTGCATCGTATTGCCGGAGATGGCTCTGTGAAAGGGATTGGAAAGTTTTGCTTAGAATGGGCATATAAGCAATGCGGACATCTACGGAT
This sequence comes from Clostridia bacterium, assembly GCA_028722515.1. Classification (GTDB taxonomy): domain Bacteria; phylum Bacillota; class Clostridia; order Lachnospirales; family Lachnospiraceae; genus Blautia_A. The sequence goes on from JAQYGS010000079.1 coordinate 12,130, forward strand.
AGATACACATGGAGATAATATCGTTATGCAAAGTCTTTTAAATAAAATGGGATTTATACATTGCGGCACTATTTATGTAGAAGAGGATAATTATCCAAGACTGGCATATGAGAAAATATAATATTTAATTCCAATTATGTTAAGACAACGCAAGGGGTAGATTTTCATCAAATTCAGGATATTTTTCTGTCGTATCTGCCTGAAGGAGCTTTTATTCTGGATTTTGGCTGTGGATCGGGCCGGGATGCAAAGCGTTTCATATTTCTGGTACCTGACCTTTTGCTGTGCATCAATATTTTATGCATCAATAATCTTATTGATCAGTTTTAATAGTACATCTTCACACCGCCTTTATTGGGCGGTTTTTATTTTGGGCAGAAGTCAGGTGAATGTTACAACAGTGTTATCTGGTGATGAAGTGGGGATTATTCACAACGGATTTTCGATTGAGATTATCCAACTATTAACAGAAAAAGAAAACTATGTTCGAGGCTGTACAGTGCCTCTGTATACAATGGAGACAGCGATTAAAAAAAATGACAATGTTCAGAAACATTTACCGGAAACTTATAAGGCGGGAAAAGGAATCTTTGTTATTACTACGGACGGATTGGAGACTTCCAGTAAAAATTATACATATGAACAGATTCGTAAAATGATCAGTGCAAAGAAGGAATGCGGATGGGAATTTTTGTTTCCTGGTGCCAATATTGACGCTGAGAAAGAAGCAGAAAAGATTGGCATTGCCCACAAACTTTCTGTAACATATGAGAACGATCCAGAAGGGGTTGCTATTAATTTTAAAGTT
>JAQYGS010000080.1 GCA_028722515.1 Clostridia bacterium
GTATTTTTTACTGCAATCATCTGTTCCGGGAGAGTATTTCCAAGTGCATTGCCCCCGAGAGCAACTACGATTCTTTTTCTTTGATACATTGTAAAAACCTCCTGTAATAAATAACGGGACCGTATTTTATGATACAGCCCCGTTATATTGTTATTTATTATTTCAGAATTCTTGGAGTTGCTTTGGCTTCAAGTTTTTTCAGAACTTCCTGCGGATTCTCAAATTTTGCAAGCATGATCATTGCTGCAATGATATATGGCTTGTAGCTTGCCTGTTTGTATAATGGAATTCTGTAGCGGTCAAATACAGAGGCATCTACCTCACCTGTTTCGCAGCTTACACCGGAGATATCAGCAGGCAGGCAGTGGAGGTAAAGGGCTTTTCCATTTTTGGTTGTCTTCATAAGCTCTTCTGTACATGCCCAGTCTTTGTGCTGAGCGTTCTGAGCCAGAAGTTCTTTTTCCAGTTTATCGATTCCGTCGAAATCTCCTTCACCGTAAAGATTGGTACGTTTCTCCATAGCTGCATAAGGTGCCCAGCTCTTTGGATATACAATGTCTGCATCCTTGAATGCTTCAGCCATATTATTGGTCTTTGTAAAGGAACCGCCTGTTGCCTGAGCATTCTTCCTTGCAATATCCTCAACCTCCGGCATTACATCATATCCGTCCGGATGAGCAAGAACTACATCCATTCCGAAACGTGTCATTAAACCGATCACACCCTGAGGAACGGAAAGAGGTTTGCCATAGGAAGGAGAATAAGCCCAGGTCATGGCAATCTTCTTACCTTTCAGTTTTTCAACTCCGCCAAATTCATGGATAATATGAAGCATATCAGCCATACACTGAGTAGGATGGTCAACATCACACTGAAGGTTTACAAGGGTAGGTCTCTGTTCCAGGATACCATCTTTATTTCCCTCGGTAACAGCATCCATAAACTGCTTCTGGTAAGTATGCCCCTTGCCGATATACATATCATCACGGATACCGATTACATCTGCCATAAAGGAAACCATATTGGCTGTTTCACGTACTGTCTCTCCATGTGCGATCTGGGATTTCTTTTCATCAAGATCCTGAACTTCCAGTCCCAGAAGGTTGCAGGCTGAAGCAAAAGAGAAACGGGTACGTGTGGAATTGTCACGGAAAATGGAAATTCCCAGGCCGCTTTCAAATACCTTGGTGGAAATGTTATGTTCTCTCATGAAACGGAGAGCATCGGCCATGGTAAATACAGCTTCAAGCTCTTCGTCTGTCTTATCCCATGTCCAGTAAAAATCGTTGTTGTACATTTCCTTAAAATTCAGGCTGTTCAGTTTGTCAATGTAATCCTGTAATGTTTTCATAGATGAATTCTCCTTATTGTTTAAATTATTTGCAGTATACAGTTGGAAGGGCAGCATATACAGCAGCACATCTTACCAGATCGATCTTCCATGTCTTTTCGTTTGGAGCGTGAGCCTGTGCTTCAGCACCAGGTCCAAACCCGATACATGGAATATTATTTCTTCCCATAATAGTAACACCATTGGTTGAGAATGTCCATTTATCTGTGAGAGGACGGGCTTTTCGTATGCTTTCTGTTTCTGCATTGCCCACACGTTCTTCTCCAAACAGGCCCTTGTAAGCTTCTTCCAGAGCCTTTGTCACCTTATGATCCTTGGGAATAACCCAGGTTGGGAAATAACATTCAATAGGATAAACAAGCTCTGTGTAGGAAGGACGGTTATATTCATACATAGAAACTTTCACGTCATCTCCGTATTTTTTTACAGAAGGAAGAGCGCGGATCTCATCCAGACAGCTTTCCCATGTTTCTCCTGCTGTCATTCTGCGGTCAAGAGAAACAGAGCAGGAGTCTGCAACTGCACAGCGGCTGGGAGAAGTAAAGAAGATCTCGGAAGTAGTTACAGTACCTCTTCCCAGGAACCTTGCCTCTTCCCACTGTGGGTTGTATTTCTCATCCAGCATTTTTACAAGACCCTTGATCTTAGTAGTATCTTCTGCGTCGTTTTCATTTAATGCCCGGATATCCTGAAGAATGTCAGCCATTTTGTAAATAGCGTTGTCTCCACGTTCTGGAGCAGAACCATGGCAGGAAACGCCTTTAACATCTACACGGATCTCCATACGTCCTCTCTGTCCACGGTAAATTCCACCGTCTGTAGGCTCTGTGGATACCACAAATTCAGGACGCACCTTATCTTCGTGAATGATATACTGCCAGCAAAGGCCATCACAGTCTTCTTCCTGAACAGTTCCTGTAACAACTACCTGATATTTGTCATTTAAAAGACCAAGATCTTTCATGATCTTTGCACCATACACTGCGGAAACAATACCGCCCATCTGGTCAGAAGTTCCACGTCCGCCGATTTCTTCTTCTGTTTCAAAGCCTTCATAGGGATCGAAGTTCCAGTTGTTGATATTACCGATTCCCACAGTATCAATGTGGGCATCGAAACCGATAAGAGTTTTGCCTGATCCCATGAAACCAAGAATGTTTCCCATTGGATCAATGACTACCTTGTCAAATCCAACCTTTTCCATTTCTTCTTTGATTCTCATAATGTGGCCTTTTTCTCCGCAGCTTTCGCCTGGAATACGTACAAGGTCACGAAGAAATCTGGTCATGTCTTCTTTGTAGCCTGTTGCAGCTTCTTTAATTTTGTTGTAATCCATTTTATAATACCCTCCAATGTTTTATATGTATAACTGTGATTATTTACTTAATGACTGAGTGGTTCCATATAAGCCATCCCAGACGATTTCGCGGTAACGGACCGGATCGGTATCTCCTTCAGTGGAGATTACAAGAACAACGGAATTCTCATCCAGTTTTAATGCCTCTTTCAGGTCTTTCGCATCCTCATCGTGAAGAGCAGTATAGCAAAGACCAAGAGGAACAGAACCGGATTCACCGGAAACAATGTGTGGATCATTTCCGAGAGGATTCGCATAGATTCGTGTTGCCTTGGCACTCATCCAGTCAGGGCAGGAAGCAAATACACTAACATGATTCTTCAGGATGTCCCATCCTATAGTATTTCCTTCTCCACATGCCAGACCTGCCATAATGGTCTGAAGATCGCCTGTAACATTAACAAGATTTCCTGTTTTTGCCATGGCTGAACGATAGAGACAGTCAGCAGCACTTGCTTCGCAGACTGTCATGATCGGCGGATTATCTTTGTATTTATTAGCAAAATATCCTACGACTGCTCCGGCAAGAGAACCAACACCTGCCTGTACAAATACGTGAGTAGGACGCTCAATGCCAAGTTTCTTTAACTGGGCATCAGCTTCAAGAACAAGAGTACCATATCCCTGCATGATCCAGGAGGGGATTTCTTCGTAACCATCCCAGGCAGTATCCTGAATGATTACACCGTGTTCTGTCTTTTCTGCTTCAGCGGCAGCCATTCTTACACAGTCATCATAATTGACATCTTCAATGGTAACGGTTGCACCTTCTTTGGCAATATTATCGAACCGTGTTCTTGTTGTTCCCTTAGGCATTCTAACAACAGCTTTCTGTCCCAGACGCTTCGCTGCCCAGGCAACACCTCTGCCGTGATTTCCGTCTGTTGCAGTAAAGAAAGTTGCCTGGCCAAACTCTTCTCTTAATTTATCAGAAGAGAGCACATTGTATGGCAGTTCGCTGATATCTCTTCCGGTTTCTTTCGCAATATATCTTGCCATTGCATAAGAACCGCCCAGTACTTTAAAAGCATTTAATCCGAAACGATAGGATTCATCCTTGCAGAAAATATTTTTGACTCCAAGATACTTCGCCAGTGATGAAAGATTCTGAAGAGGTGTAACGGTATACTGAGGAAAACTTTTGTGAAACTCGTTTGCCTTTCTTACATTCTCTTCGGACATAAGTTCCAGATAGGCATCACTGGATTTCGGAACTTCATTTAATGTCCATTTCAATCCTTCTGTCATAAAATGACCTCCCTAAATTAATTTTCTTTTGATACATAAGTTTTTTCATATATTTATCATACCATAAATTTTTTGTTTTGCAATATAAAAATACAAAAATTTTTAGGTTTTTAAAAAAATAATTAGGGAAGTTGTTATTCTTATGGAAATGTGATAAACTAAAGCAGACATTTATTTTTACTGAAAAGAGGAGAATATTATGGCTGTTTTTCAGGCATTTAAAGCACTGCGCCCTGTGAAGGAAAAGGCATCGTCTGTGGCTGCTCTTCCCTATGATGTGGTGAACAGGGAAGAGGCACGAAGCATAGGGGAAAGAAATCCGGATTCCTTCCTGCATGTGGACAGACCGGAAATGGATCTGGAACCAGGAATCGATCTGTACGATCCCAGAGTATATGCAAAGGCAAGGGAAAATCTTGACAGGATGGAAGAAGAAGGGATTCTTGTGCAGGATCAGACACCCTGCTATTACATTTACGAACTGGTGAGAAAAGGAAAAGCTCAGACTGGAATTGTGGGATGCAGTTCCATAGATGATTACCTAAATAATGTTGTCAAAAAGCATGAGCTTACCAGGGAAGATAAAGAGCAGGACAGAATACACCATGTTGATGTGTGTGATGCCAATACCGGCCCGATTTTTCTTGCATGCAGATATACAGACTGCCTTCTTGAGATCATCAATGACTGGAAGTTAAGTCATGACGCCGTTTATGATTTTACTGAGGAAGATGAGATCACACACAGAGTGTGGGTTATTGATGATCCTTCTGTCATAAGAGTCATTTATGAGGAATTTGGTAAAATAGACTCTTTGTATATCGCTGATGGCCATCACCGTGCTGCATCTGCAGTAAAAGTTGGATTAAAAAGGAGAGAGCAGAATCCAAACTATACGGGAAAAGAAGAATTTAATTTCTTTCTTTCTGTTGTTTTTCCTTATGACCAGCTGACGATCCTTCCTTATAACCGGGTGGTCAGGAATTTGAATGGCCTTACGGTAAAAGCTTTTCTGGCAGCCCTTAAATTTCATTTTGAATTAATGGTAATGCCTGGATTCCCTTGTAAACCTGTGGAGAAACACTGTATTGGAATGTATGTGGACGGCCAGTGGTATCATCTTAAGGCATGGCCTGATGTTTATGAAAACAGGGATGTGGTAGGCCAGCTTGATGTATCTGTTCTTCAGGATAGGGTGCTTGGTCCCATTCTGGGAATAAAGGATCCCCGCACAGATAATCGAATCTCTTTCGTGGGAGGAAGCCATAAGGCAGCAGAGCTGGCTGAAATGGCAGATCAGACAGGGGGCGTTGCATTTGTCATGTATCCTACTTCGATGGAGGATCTTATGAGAATAGCAGATGAGAGTAAGCTGATGCCTCCCAAGTCCACCTGGTTTGAACCCAAACTGAGAAGCGGACTGTTTATACATAAGCTTTATGACTGATAAGGATACCGGGGATCCCTTAGAATAGGATCCCTGGCTTATTCTGGATAAATTTTAAAAAAGGGTATTGAAATTTGCAGTATAGTCTGATATACTATCATTTGTTGCGGGGTATGGCGTAGCTTGGTAGCGCGCACGGCTGGGGGCCGTGAGGTCGCAGGTTCAAATCCTGTTGCCCCGATTAAAAAAGCCTTGGTTTTCAAGGCTTTTTATATTTTGTGTTGCATTTAGAATTCTTTTTTTCGTACCATGCTTCAATTGCAGAGGATGATTAAACGCAATTTTCATTGTCTCGCACCAGTACATCTACACCGGGCGGTTTTATTACAGTAAATCAGAAATCGTAATCTGCAGGTCGCTGTATATTCCGACTTCAACCGGCTGGTCAAAAGGAACGATCATAGGAGCCGCATCATCTTCATACCGGTATGCAGTGGTTCGTTCTTTTGCTGGATCCACAATCCAATATTCCCTGACACCAGCTTCAGCATATTTTGCATTTTTGATATTGTAATCCATCCTGCGGCTTCCAGGTGACACGACTTCAATAATAAAATCCGGAGCACCGTTACAACCACGGTCAGATATTTTGGTTTTATCACAAATAATACTGATATCTGGTTCCACGTAGGTTTCATCATTTGAAGTCAGGTTTACAGCAAATGGCACGGGAATGACATCGCATGCCCCTCTCATTGATTTTATGTGGTTTGAGAAAATTACAGTGAAAGCACTGATTAGTTTTTGGTGTATATAACTCGGCGTGCCATATCATAGAGTCTTCCATCAATAAGCTCGGCACGCTGGTCTTCTGGGAGATTCCAGTAATCTTCTGAAGTATAAATTCTTTTTTTAGGTAATGGCATAATATCACGTCCTTTCTGTGTATGAATTTCTATGTCATATCCATCTTGCTTTAACTTTTCGGCTTTTTCTGCTTAGAGCTTTTGCCATCTTTTATAGCAGAACAATAATCATTATTTCCAAGGATTAGAAAATGGCTTAACATATCACTTGCTGGTGGAGCACTCTTTAACATTTCGTCTGTGATTGCTATTAAATGGCAAACACATTGCATATATAGCACCTCATTACTTTTATATTTTATTGTAATTTTAACCCAATCAACCTTTAATGGATTATTTGCTTAGTTTTTTCGATATTTCATCTAATTCTCTTATGATAATAAAATTCTGTTCGATAATAACACTGAGATAAGAAATCTTCAAATTGTCTTCCGTTTTCATAGCTTATGCTTCCCAAGCTAAACTTATCAATTAATTTCTCCGCCTTCCTTTCCTGCTTCTGGTTCCTGGCATCTTGCAAATCTATGATGTTACCAGAAGAAGTATAATAGTGTCCAAGCTTCTCTGCCAGCACGCATGACTTTTCTGCATCGGTTTCAATATTTTTTCTAATTGCTATTCGATTGTTTCTGATCAGCCCGTCATATTCAATGATAGGTTGGCCCTTCACTTCCAAGCCGTTCTTTTCAGCAGTATCTAAAAGTTGTTCATATGTCAACCAGTATCATCCCTCCATATAAGTCAAGCTGTTTTTTTGTAGTCAATAACGGCAATTTCGGTCAGAGCGCCTTTGATACTCTGGATGATATTTTCAATTTTTTCCAATGTTTCTCCATTCAAATATTCTTCTCCACACTGAGTACATTTTTCACATGGAACATTTTTGATAATGATATAGCATCCATGGCAGTCGGTCATATATGTTGTTGTAGCTGGTTCTACATTCCCTTTACAATAAAGACAGGTCATTTTGTAGTCTCCTTTCTTGTTTTGAAATCAGATTCCCATTTATCAGAAGCAGGAAAGTAAGCGGTTATGAGGAATAAATCAGGAGAATGGAATCCTATAACTACATGAAGAGATTTTTCATCAACGTTCAGCCCTAAAATCAAACAGCTTGGATATGGGTAATCATCTGGATATTGCTCTATAATTTCTCCGTTCATAATACAGGAAATGACATCTTTTAAAAATATCCCACGTTGTTCAAGACGTTTCGCGGCATGGAGCGTAATATGAATATTCTTTGGCGTACATAGTTTACGCAGTTCTAAAATATCTAATTCCATTCTATTCCTCCCAGAGTTTATCATTATCCATTAAATCAAGATCATGTTTCTTACCTTCTGCGGTTTGTTCTATATCGGTACGCTGGTGAGCGGCGAGAAGATCTGTACTGGAAAAATGTTATACATTACTGGATTCCGAAGATACAGAACGAGTATATTCCTTATCAAGTACGGTATCTACCATGTCCTTCCCGTGAATATCGAGAGAGCGGTATTTTTCTATATGTTTCATCTCTGAAGGAGTAATGGATGGGACCCCAAATATTTCCATTGGATTATCACATTTATATATACGACATAAAGCGACAAAAACATCTGCGTTTAGCATACTTAGCCCGCTCTCATATCCATACAGGGTTTTTGCTGAAATATCTATCTGATATTCTTTCAATAGAACAACAACTTCATTTGCTGAAAGTCCGGAGGTTTTTGTAATTGTTTCAAAAAACTTGCTATATTCTGCTCTGTCATGGAACACCTCCTAATCTTTTTATGAATTTATGATAGCACTATTTTTTATCACTGTAAATGAAAAAAAAGTACGAACCAATTACACTATTAGATGGAAGAGACGGAAGTGCATATGCAAAAGCAATATCTGAACAATCCACTATGTAAAATAGAGGAAAAGGAAAATAAATGTTTTGAACCTCAGCCATATGTTCGAACAATGACTGAGTGTTTAAAATATAAAATAGGAAGCGTAGGAAAAGAGAAAGATTATGTTACACGCGAGAGAGGATTCCACCATATGTGGATGGACACAGAATGAGCAGATGCTCATAAGAAATATATTTATGAAAAATATCCCAATATCAGGGAGCTTCACTGTTGTATAAAAGAATTCTGGACTATTTTCAAGAAACGAAATGCTCCATTACTTTATCTATTTGTAGAAAAATACAGCAAGAGTAAGATTAAAGCACTGAAAGGTTTTTGTGAACGATTAAAGAGAAATCTGGATGCTGTTGAAAATGCTGTAGCATACCATTACAGTAATGGCTTTGTTGAAGGTACTAACAGCAGATTAAAAATGATAAAACGGACAATGTATGGCCGGTGTGGAAAGCAGTTATTAGAAGCAAAACTGAGATATATGGGGAATGGAAAAAAAGGATAATTACGGAAGAACCAAAGGGCATTGAAATATTCATTTAAAAATATCAGTATCATAAAAAACTGAAAAATCAATGGTTTATCATAAACCAAGAGGTAAAGGATAATAGGAAAATATCATAAAGCTGACTGCAAAAAGTGCAGCTGCAATATATAATAAACCTGTATATTTCTCCACGGAACATGACAAAGTAAGGCGATAAGCTAAATAAAATGCAAGAATCACGCATAAAATAAAGGTCCCAATGTCCAGAACAAGAAGATTATATCCAAGTATTGTGGTATATGTGTAGAAAATTACCGGAATCAGAAGTGTTCCCGCCAGAATGCCGGATAACCAGGCAGAAGCGGCACACGGATAGGTTCCTTTAAGTTTTGGGATTGCTATGAAGGAATACAGAAGCATTGGAAAGAAAACAAGTTTCATATGTTCCCATACAGATTCATTCACAGGGGAGAATAATCCTATAATAAAATTGTGATCTGACCATTCATAAAAGAAATGGGAAAGAGAGCCCAGTATGAGAACAAATAATATGCCGGAAATTATATATGATTTTAGTTTATCCATTACAGACACCTCCATAATAGTATAATATGATGCCAGGGTCAAAAGGTCATAAACCACGTTGTGCTTGCACAAAAGTGGTTTTATGACTTGTTGGCCCGCCCCAAATGAGGATAAAAGTGGGACGTATGTCCCACGATATCCGAATTCGGGGCAGGATTGTGGGAG
>JAQYGS010000081.1 GCA_028722515.1 Clostridia bacterium
TCTTCAAATTCATCTCCCGGTATATTTACCGCTCCGGGAATGGTTCCTCTTTTAAACTGGTCTGAAGGGCGCACATCCACAATAGTAATGCGGGACCTGTCTTCTTTTTCCAAATTCTCTACACTGATTGATTTCATCTTATACCTGCCTTAAATATTTTCACTGTCTGTGCCGGGATCCGGTCCTGCACAGCCACGGATCAGATCCTTTACGATCTCCCCTGCAAGGATCAGTCCTGCCACAGAAGGCACAAAAGCCACACTTCCCGGAACATCCCCGCCAGTCTTAACAGGATCTTCTTCTGAATATACTACCTTAAGCTCCTTTACTCCCCGTTTCTTTAATTCCCTTCTCATTACTCTGGCAAGAGGGCAGACCTTTGTTTTATAAATATCTGCCACAAAGAACCGACTGGCATCCAGCTTATTTCCTGCACCCATAGAACTGATAACGGGAGTTCCTGCTTCTTTGGCTTTCATAATTATTTCAATTTTTGCCGTAACTGTATCTACCGCATCCACCACATAATCGTATTCTTCAAAATGAAAGTTTTCAGAGTTTTCCGGAAGAAAAAAGCACTTATGAACCTTTACTTCTGCCTGTGGATTGATCTCCAGAATGCGTTCCTTCATTACATCCACTTTATACTGTCCCAAGGTCTTCCTTGTAGCAATGATCTGCCTGTTCAGATTGGACAGGCACACTGTATCATTATCTATGAGATCAAAGGAGCCTACTCCGCTTCGGACAAGTGCCTCACATACATAGCCCCCCACTCCTCCGATGCCAAAAACCGCCACATGGGAATTCTTAAGTTTTTCTATTGCTTCTCTGCCCAGAAGAAGCTCTGTCCTGGAAAACTGATCCGGCATACTATTCTTCCCTTTCTTTGGAAAAGGCAAGGTAAGCAGCCCCAAGGAGACCTGAGTCCTCTCCAAGAGTAGATTTGCGGATTTTTATAAGAGGTTTCATATTTTCAAAAACTTTACTCTTTACCAGTTCTTCCACTTCTTCCACAAAGCCTTTGATCTTAATGGCTACAGATCCTCCAAGAATCACAATTTCCGGATCTGCCAGAGCGTAAATAACAGCAATAAAGTTGGCAAGGTATGTTTTTGCATCTTTCATAATAGCCTGTGCTGTTTCATTTCCGGAAAGTGCCAGATCATTCACTTCTCCTGCATGCTTCACACAAAGGCCTGCTTTTTTCGCACGGGTCGTAATGGCAGTTCCACTGCTGATAGCCTCAATTCCTCCGGGAAGAATAGAACCATGGGAAGGACCATCCTGCATCATAATACAGTTTGCCACTTCATTTCCATATCCATGAGCTCCCTGATAAATCTTTTTATCTATAATAAATCCTGCTCCGATTCCTGTTGAAATTGTAAGGAACTGAACATAACGACAGTCACGTCCTTCTCCCTTCACTGCTTCAGCAAGAGCAGCAAGATTGGCATCGTTATTCAGATACACAGGAAGTCCGATCCTTTTACTCAATTCTTCTGCCACATACATGTGTCTCCATCCTCCCTTCAAATTAGGAGGGGTAAGAATCTGACCTTTGAGCAGGTCAAGAGGGCCCGGGCAGGACATACCCACGCCCACAATTTCCTTGTCATATGATTTGATAACTGATGCGATCTGACCTAAAGTTTCTTCCGGATCTTCAGGATTTGTAGAAAACTGATGCCTGTCAATGATCTCCAGATTTTCGTCTGCCAGAGCAACTCTTGTGTTTGTTCCTCCGATATCAATAGCTACTGCATATTTCATAATTTATTTCTCTTACACCTGGGATGTAAGTTCTCCTTTCTTTCTCATTCTACCGTACATACACGGATCAGATTTGTCTTACCAGGGATTCCAAGAGGAACGCCTCCTGCAAATACTATGGTATCTCCTTCTTTCACAAGCCCATGTTTCTGTGCTGCCTCCATAGAACGAAGGCAGAGAATCTCAGAACTGTATTCCTCTTTGATACGCATAGGATAAACTCCCCATGACATATTCATCTGACGACACACACGGTCAGAGCTGGAACAGCCCCCAATGGGACATCCAGGCCTGTATTTGGAAATAAGGCGTGCGGTTCTGCCTGTCTTACTTACTGCCAGGATCGCATTTGCCTTCAGATCAATGGCTGTCATGCAGGCAGCATGTGATATGGCATTTGTCACATTAGGATTCTCTTCCCGGTCAGATTTTCTGAATATTTTATTATAATCAATATTTTCTTCCATATGCTCTGCAATTTTCACCATCATCTGCAAAGCTTTTACAGGATATTTCCCTGCAGCTGTCTCACCGGAAAGCATAATGGCACTTGTCCCCTGGGAAATAGCATTTGCCACATCCGTTACTTCCGCACGGGTAGGTCTTGGATGAATCATCATGGAATCAAGCATCTGCGTGGCTGTGATCACCTGTTTTCCTTCAGAATAAACCTTCTGTATGATCTTCTGCTGAATTACCGGCACATTTTCCAGGGGGATCTCCACTCCCATGTCCCCTCTGGCGATCATAATTCCGTCTGCTTCTTTAATAATCTCATCAATATTATCCACGCCCTGCTGATTCTCGATCTTGGCGATGATATGAATGTCCGAGCCTCCGTTTTCATTCAGGATCTTTCTCACTGCACGTACATCATCTGCTGTACGTGTAAAAGATGCGGCAACAAAATCAAATCCTTCTTTAATTCCAAAAATCAGATCATCATAATCTTTCTGGCTGATAAAATTCATTTTCAGGTCGGCACCCGGAACGTTCACCCCTTTTCTGTTGGAAACTGTTCCGGCATTGATCACTGTACACACAATATCCTGTCCCTGAATTTCTTTCACTTCCATATCAACAAGTCCGTCATCGATCAGGATATGGCCACCTGGCTTAACATCTTTATAAAGTTCTTTATAGGTAATGCTGACACAATCCTTCGTACCTTCCACTTCCCTGCCGGTCAATGTAAAGGTTTGTCCTTCTTCCAGGGATACCTTACCATCCCTGAAGCATCCCAGTCTGATCTCCGGGCCTTTCGTATCAAGCAGAGCAGCAATAGGTCTGTCGTATTTCTCCCGGAGTTCTTTTAGCTGTTCCAGACGTCTTTTCTGCTCATCATGCAGCCCATGGGAAAAATTAAATCTGGCCACATCCATGCCTTCTTTGATCAGTTCTTCCAGAACATGATCCTGGTCAGT
>JAQYGS010000082.1 GCA_028722515.1 Clostridia bacterium
CAACGGAGCTGTTTACTTCAATGGAAAGAAGATTATTGAGAATCATCCCCAGGGAAAAATGAAGAAACTTTATGCAGGGGAAAATGAAGGCAAATACAGAGAAGTGATCGCACCAACTCCGGATAAGATCACCAAGCTTGGCATTGCCAGAACCTTCCAGAACATCCGCCTGTTCAAAAGCCAGACAGTTTTTGAAAACATCCTCATCGCAAAGCATTTAAGAAGAACCAGCAATCTTTTTACAGCAACCTTCCACTTAAACGGTAAGGAAGAAGCCAGAATGCGTGAGGAGGCAGAGAAGCTGCTGGAGATCGTAGGCCTTAAGGATGTAGGAAACGAGATGGCCACATCCCTTCCCTATGGAAAACAGAGAAGGCTGGAGATTGCCAGAGCCCTTGCCACAGAGCCATCCCTTCTTCTTCTGGATGAACCTGCGGCAGGTATGAACCCTCAGGAAACAGATGATCTGACAGCATTTATTGCCAAGATTCGTGAGGACTTCGGATTGACTATCTTTATGATCGAGCATCATATGGATCTTGTTATGGAGATTTCTGACAGAATCTATGTGCTGAACTTCGGCAAACCAATTGCAGAGGGTGTTCCGGAAGAAATTCAGAATAATCCTACGGTAATTGAAGCATATCTGGGAGGTGCCGCAGATGAGTAACATTTTGGAAGTAAAAGATTTATGCGTAAACTATGGTGGAATTAAAGCTGTAAAGAATATCAGTTTCCAGGTTCCAAAAGGGGAAATCGTTACTCTTATCGGAGCCAACGGCGCAGGAAAAAGCTCTACACTTCGTTCCATTGTAGGACTGGTGAAGCCAGCTTCCGGAAGCGTGAAGTTAAACGGAGAGGAGATTGCGGGGAAAACCCCTGAGCATATCGTTAATAAGGGAATCACCCTGGTGCCTGAGGGACGTCGTGTTTTCGCCGACCTGACAGTTCTAGAGAACCTTAAGGTAGGCGCGTATATGCGTAAGGACAAACTGGATGATGACATTAACTGGTGTTATGATCTGTTCCCCAGACTGAAAGAAAGAAGCTGGCAGCTTGCCGGAACCCTTTCAGGAGGCGAGCAGCAGATGCTGGCCATTGCCAGAGCCCTTATGTCAAGGCCAGAGATCATTATGATGGATGAACCCTCTCTGGGACTTGCCCCTATTGTAGTTCAGGGTGTTTTTGATATCATTCATGAGATCAACAGACAGGGCAAGACCATACTCCTTGTTGAGCAGAACGCGAATATGGCGCTGAAGGCTGCCCATCACGGGTATGTCATGGAGACAGGAACCATCTCTCTGTCAGGAACAGGAAAGGAACTCTCAGAAAACGAGTCAGTAAAAGCCGCATATCTTGGAAAGAGCAGAAAGAAATAAAAATGATATATCATCTCCCGGGAAGATCCGAAAGAATCTTTCCGGGAGATTTTTATTTTTCTGCCCACAAAAAGTGCCACATCTTGTAAGATAAACAGGATTATTGTAATATATTGAGCGTGCAATGAAGTTAATTGTCGATTATTTAAAAAAAATGTCGATTTAACTTGTTTAAGTTACATTTTTGTGTTACTATTGTCTCGAAAAATGAAAAACGTTCAGCAGACACCTGGTAAAGTTATTAAAGGAGTAGTGATATAGAGAATGTACAGAAGAAAATCAAAGGGATGGTACAAACATAAAGATTTCATCCTCCTTGATCTTTTATGTCTTCATTTGGCCTATGTTCTTGCTTTCATAATCAGAAATGGAGAAGGAAGTAATCTCTATTCTGACAGAGTATATGCAGGCACTGCTCTGTTTGTGCTGTTAGCAGATCTGTTTGTGATCGTTCTGTTTGAAACATACAGGGGAGTTTTAAGACGCGGATACTATTCGGAAATGACAGCTCTTCTTAAACAGACCATCATGGTTGGTCTTGTGACTACGTTGTATCTGTTTTCAGTAAACCGAAGTCAGAATTTCTCCAGAGCCGTTTTTTTCCTTATGGGAGCAATCTACATTGCTCTTTCCTATCTTGTAAGGATTCTGTGGAAAAATCACCTTAAAAGGATTATGGCAGGACATGGGGAACATTCCCTTTATATTATAACAACAGAGAAGATTGCAGCAGACGTGGTACAGAATATCCGGGAGAATAATTACAACCGGTATAATATTAACGGCCTTGTGATCATTGACTGCGATCTTACAGGTAAAGAGATTAATGGAGTGCCTGTGGTATCCAGTTATGAAAATGCTGCCAACTATATCTGCCAGCAGTGGGTGGATGAAGTTCTGGTTAATGTTCAGGAGGATTTCCCCCATCCCCAGGATTTAATCGACGAATTGCTTGATATGGGCATGGTAGTCCATTTAAATCTGGCCAAGGTCAGGAATACTCCTGGCAGGAAGCAGTTTGTGGAAACTGTTGGCGGCTATACAGTACTGACTACTTCTATGAACTACGCTACAGAGAGACAGGCTGTGATCAAAAGACTTATAGATATCTTGGGAGGGGTGGTCGGCTGTATCCTTACAGGAATTATTTTTCTTTTTGTTGCACCTGCAATTTACATAAGCTCTCCGGGTCCCATCTTTTTCTCTCAGATACGTATCGGGGAGAATGGGAAACCATTTAAAATGTATAAATTCCGCAGTATGTATATGGATGCAGAAGAAAGGAAGGCTGAACTCATGGCTCAGAATAAAATGAGCGACGGCCGTATGTTCAAGCTTGATTTCGACCCAAGGGTGATTGGAAACAGAATCCTTCCGGATGGAACCAGAAAAACCGGTATTGGAGAATTCTTAAGGAAGACCTCTCTTGATGAATTTCCTCAGTTCTGGAATGTTTTAAACGGCACTATGAGTTTGGTGGGAACGAGACCTATCCTGCCTGATGAATTATCAGCCTATGAGCTTCATCACAGGGCAAGGATCGCTATCAAGCCAGGGATTACCGGAATGTGGCAGGTCAGCGGACGAAGTGACATTACGGATTTCGAAGAAGTGGTCAGGCTGGATACGGAATATATTGCCAACTGGAGTATAGGCCTGGACATTCGCCTTTTGTTTAAAACTGTTATCGCGGTTCTAAAAGGAAAAGGCTCTGTATAGCTGCCGAATATCACGTAAAATCTTGACAGTTAAGAAAAACTGGTATATCATAGACTGACCAAAAAGGAGATCCTATGACGAAGAATATAAAAGAAAATCAGGAACAGTTTGTGTCGGTTTCAGCCACACATCAGCCTGAAGAAGATGTAATTGATTTAATGGAATTATTCAGGGTTCTTATTTCCAGATGGAAAATGATCCTCATTGCCCTGATGGCAGGTGCAGTGCTTTTTGGCTTTTACCATGGGTTTCTGCTCAAGCCCTCCTATCAGGCAGATGCTTCTATTTTTATTACAAATAATAACTCTATGATCACTGTATCTGATCTTCAGCTCAGCTCCGAGCTGACAGCAGATTATGCCAAGATCATTAAGAGCAGAACAGTGCTTAAACAGGTCATTAAGGAACTGGATCTTGATATGGATTTCAGACAGCTGGATAAGCTTGTTGAAGTTACCAATCCTCAGGATTCCCATATCATAACTATTTCCGTAACCTGCGGGGATATTGAGCTTTGCCGCAACATTGCCAATTCCCTTATGAATACCGGTATTGATCGGATCTACCAGGTGATTGGAAGCAGTGAGCCTACAGTGATTGATTATTCAGAGGCTGAGGCTGTGGAAGAAGTAACTCCCGGCCTGGCACACTATCTTCTGCTTGGAGGTCTGATCGGAGCAGTACTTGCATGCGCTCTGGTTATTTTGCGTTATATGACTGATACTACGTTGAAGACAGAGGACGACATTCAGAAATATTTACATATGCCTGTATTAGCTGTAGTCCCATACTATGAAGAAAAGAAAGATTGATATATGGATAACGAAGAGAGAATGAAAGATCTGTTTCAGGATCTTGTTAAGGAAAACAGACCCCAGGGACAGCAGAAGGAGATTGTTCATCCTGTAATAAGCGAGGTTCCTTTTCAGGTAAATGAGGCCATCAATACCCTGAGAGGAAATATCCAGCTCAGCGGATACAATTTGAAGACCATTGCTGTCACCAGCGCTCTTGCCCATGAGGGTAAATCCTCCATTGCATTTCAGCTGGCCAGAAGTATGGCAGGACTGGAGAAAAGAGTCCTGTATATGGATTGTGACATCAGAAATTCCAGTACCATTGCACGATACCAGATCCAGGGGGAGAAGATAGGTTTAAGTGAGTATCTCTGTGGCAATGCTGCCAGAGAGAAGATCATATATCACACAGATGATAAATGGATGGACATTCTGTTTACCGGTGCTGTGGCACCCAATCCAAGTGAACTGGTTTCCGGTCCCTTGTTCGGAGAGCTTATAGCTTTCGTCCGAAGTATATATGACTATATTATTGTAGATACACCACCTCTTAACCTGGTCATTGACGGACTGATGATCGCCAAACAGTGTGATGGAACTGTTTTTGTTGTGGAGAGCGGTCTGACAGAGAGAGTCCAGGCAGAGAAAGCAAGGCAGCAGATGCAGTTTGCAGGAATTAAATTACTTGGGGCAGTACTGAACAAGGCAGATGTTAACAGTAAACGTTATGGATATGGATATGGTTATGGCTATGGTTACGGTTATGGCTATGGCCACAGTCCACAGCAAAAGAAGAACAGCGCAGACAACCTGAAACAAGCGAAGAAGAAGCATAAGAAAAAATGAAAAAAAAGAAACACACAAGCCGTCACAGGTATCGATATGAACGTCACAGACGTGAAGTCAGAAAGAAACAAATCATCGGAACTGCTCTGATCTGTCTGGCAGCCGTTATCCTGCTTGGAGGTTTTATCTTATATCAGCAGAAGAAGCAGCAGGATATGCAGGTGACAGCCGGTAATTCCCATGATGTGGGAAACGGTTACAGGAATGTGACATATAACGGAGAGGAATACCGATATAATAACAGGATCACCAATGTGCTTTATGCAGGAATTGACTCCACGGGGAAAATGCAGTCCACCGTTCAGTATGGAAATAAAGCCAGAGCAGACAGCATTGCACTTGTGGTTATGGATGAGAAGCATAATAAGCTTACCATCCTTCCCATTAACCGTGATACCATGACAAGGATACGCAGATATTCCTTAAGCGGCAATGACAATGGACTGTACACCACCCATATCGGATATGCCTACAGCTATGGAGATGGGGGAAAGGTCAGCTGTGAGAACCTCTGCGAAGCTGTTTCCCTTATGCTTGGCGGAATTCCAGTGAACCGTTATGTAGTCACCAATCAGGATTCCATGCCTTATATTAACAATCTGGCAGGTGGGATAACACTTACAGTACCCAATGACGATCTGGCAGATCAGTATCCTCAGTTCACATCCGGAGCTTTAGTCACACTTGATGATACAAGCGTTATTCCTTTCCTTCAATACAGGAACACACAGGAGGACTTCAGCAACGAAGGAAGAATGGAGCGCCAGAAAGCCTACATCACAGCATACATAGAGAAGATTAAATCTTTAAATAATAATCAGCTGGAAGATGCATGGAACTCTCTTGACACTATGGAAGATTATATCCAGACCAGCATAACCAGAAATCAGTATCTGAAGCTTGCAGATCTGGTGAAACAGCTTGATTTCTCACAGGACAGTTATGAACAGCTGGAAGGGGAAGACAGACAGGGAGAACTTCATGATGAATTCCACCTGGATGAACAGGCTCTTCAGCAGAAAATTCTGGAACTGTTTTATGATAAAATTTAATGCAGATATATGTATCATACAGCTGTAATCAGCAGCTGTTTATATAAACAACTAATCCCATCAGTAAATGAAATGGAGGTATCATTATGAAAAAAAAGCTAATCAGTATCTTATTGGCAGTGATGACGATTTCCGCATCTGTTCCCGCATTTGCAGCACCCAGTATTTCTCAGATCATTCCGGAAGCACCCAAGGTGGTGGAAGGTAATCTGAAAGCCGGTGAAGAGCTTGTAGTCCAGGATGTTAAAACAGAGGAATATAAGGATAAAAAAGTAGCTGAGGTTGTCAAAAAGGTAAATGATGAGAATACCAAAACAACCATAAAAGAAGTTCTTACTGATCTGAAGGTGGATACCACACAGGTAATCAAAACAGACACTAATAAAGTGGTAAACCCTACCCTTTATGAGCCACTTACCCCTTTCGTGGATCTTGCGATCAAGAAAGAGGATCAGATTAAGTTTGAAAGCACAGGAGAGATCAAAGCAACGGTAACCATAGAAGCTGCCAAGGATATGAAGAAAAAAGATATCCTGATCATGCAGATCGATCCCAATACAGGCAAGGTTTATTTCGTAGAGGTAGAAAAGCTGAACAAAAAAACCGGCGAGATCACAGCTACATTCCCCACTCTTGGACCTGTAACCCTTATGCAGAAGGTACCTATCGTGGTAAAGGATGTATCTCCGGAGAATTACCCGGACAAGAAGGTGGCAGACACTGTTATTGCATTTAAAGAAGAAAAATCGGATCTGAGTCTTACAGACGTCCTGGACAAACTTCAGGGAAATGAAGAGAAAGAAATTGAGATCGCAGATGGCAAAACAATTAACGTTGACGATTACAGTTCCTCTATGGGATTTGCAGATATGGCAATCAAACAGGGGGACGGAGAATATCTCTATGATATGGATGGTTCCCTTCAGGCAGAAGCCCACCGTGATGTAGATGATACAGACTGGGAGAGAATGGTACAGGAAGCATATCCGGACTTTGATGTGGATGCAGCCAAAGAAGATAAGGCCCTTCTTACAGAACTTGATTCCTTTACTCTTGAGGATAGCTTTGTAATGCAGATGAATCCTGTTACAGGAGAAGTAAGTTATATTGAGAACCCTGAGATTTCTTTCGTAGATCCACAGGCGGAAGAGGAAGAAGCCAAGGCAGAGGAAAACGAAGAAGAGATAGAAGAAGAAACAGATGATGATCTGATGGGCTGGGTAGTAGAAGATGAGGATAAGAAGAATGAGGGAGAGCCTGATCTTGTTATCAAAGCTCAGTTTACCAGCATGGGACCTTTCGCTATCTTTATGCCTAAGGATAAATAAGCGTTAAGGAAGGAACTTGTAAATGTCAAAACACAGCCATAGACGGCGAAAAAAGATCCTTTCAACTGTCTGTTATATAATCGTACTGGCATTGCTTATTGGAGCAGTTGGTTACCTTTATATAGATAACCGGAATAAAAAAGAAGAACGTGCCCAATTTAAGCAAACTCTTGCACAGCAGGAAAAGAAGATGAAGCTTCCTGATATCACTGAAACAGCGAAAAAGAAGGAAGAAGCTGAACAGTCACCTACACCGGAAGTGGATCCTTCCCCTACTCCGACTCCTGCAGCTAAGCCCACCAAGGTTCTTTCAGAAGTTGAGAAGCTTTCTGTTCTCATTCTTAATGGAACCAAGATACAGGGAGTTGCAGGATTCTGGAAGGGACAGCTGGAACAGGCAGGCTTTACCAATGTTTCTGTGGCAACTTATGAGAAAACTGTGGAGACGGAAACAGTTATTTCCAGTGAGTCAAGGAATCCTGAGGAAGAACCGGATGAGCTGAAGAAGCTTTTTCCCACTGCTCAGGTACGTAAAGAAGGTATCAAAGAAGGAATCACCTTTGAACCAGGTCAGGAAAGCCAGCAGGATCACTTTGATTATTACATTATAATTGGTTATAAAGACGCAAGAAACAAATAAGAAATTACAATAAATCTATTGTCTTTAAATCGTCGCTTTGCCGCGTTTAAGGGTATGGATGGACATATTCTGAGATGAAGTTCGCATGAAACATGGCGAAATGGCGAAGCATACCCAAATTCGGAGGTTATGATCTCATGTGGTATGTGATGCAGGTACGCACAGGCACGGAGGAAAATATCCGGTGTCAATGTGAGCGGATTATGGACAGCTCCGTTCTGGAGCGATGTTTTATCCCCTATTTTCAAACGAAAAAACGATTTCAGGGCAAATGGCATATTCAGGAAAAAATACTTTTTCCTGGATATGTCTTTTTAATTGCCCAAGATCCCCAGACACTCACAGACAGTTTGAGAAAAGTAGTAGGAATGACCAGAATCCTGAAAACAGGAGAGGATATCATTCCCCTTTCGGGGGAGGAAGTTAATTTCCTCCTGAGGATGGGAAAAGAAGAACAGAAAGTGGAAATGTCCACAGGAATCATCGAAGGAGCCCAGGTTCATATTTTTTCAGGCCCCCTGATGGGAATGGAAGGGCTGATCAGAAAGATCGACCGGCATAAACGGATGGCCTGGGTGGAAACCGAAATGTTCGGACGGACAGTGGAGATGAAGGTAGGACTGGAAATCATTGAAAAGAAGTAAAAGAGATGGAAAGTGAATATAGGGATCAGGTACAAAGATGAGCCTGTGTGCAGAGAATGAAAGATCTGTACGCAGGCTTGTTTTGTGTATTTAATGCAATACAAAGAAGTGAAAGATTTTATGTGGGAAAAGAAAAAGGTGAAATTTGGAATGCACTAGATACTCTTTTAGATTAGTGGGGCTAGGCTCCTTTAGAAAAGTAAGGAAGGAACGATATGGTATTAAGTGATATTACAGATGACTATGATAACCTTATGAAGGTAATAGATGCATATAAGAAGGAAGGGAGCTTTTTAAATGCTGCTTTTTCCTTTATTGATGCCTATTACAACAAAATTAATGTACAGGTAATTCGTTTTCTGAAGTCTTCTCAACG
>JAQYGS010000083.1 GCA_028722515.1 Clostridia bacterium
CCTATGGAATCCATAACCATCTGGGAAAGCTCTCCGTCTCTGCTTGTGATCACCTCATCCTGGGACATACTGCTGATCACATTTTTCGTTGCATTATATACGGCCGTATTGATTCTGCTCTCTCCGCTTTCCAGAGAAGAATTTAAAGTCTGGGCAAATTTCAGAGGATTCTCAATGGTCCATAATACATAACTGTCACTGATCATGGTCTTCTTATCCCTTGTGATCACATCTGATGGAGAAAGGTCATAAAGAAGTGTTTCCTTGGGAAGTGTGGCGGAAGTTTCCAGGAAAGGAATCTTCATACTGATTCCCGGTTCACTTATCACACGTTTTACTTTTCCAAACTGACGGATCAGCTTGTATTCATTCTGGGCCGTTACAGTTACTGATGCACCGGATAAAACAACTGCTGCAGCAATACATATGATAACAGGTATTTTCTTTAACTTCATAATGTCCTCCCTTTATTCTGCCTCAGTCTCACTGGTGTCTGAATATGTATCTGTTTCATCCTCTGTACTCCCGGTATCAGCAAATGGCTCCAGAGGAAGAATCTTCTGTACTCCGTTTCCATCATCTATTATAACCTTCATATCGGGCAGAACATCCTCCATGGTTTCATAGAACATCCGCTTTTTGGTTACCTGGGGATTTTTGGAATATTCCTCATACATCGCATTAAATCTTGCAACCTCTGCTTCTGCTTCATTAATGCGGACCTGTTTGTCAGCTTCCGCATCCTGAATGATCTGGTCAGCCTTTGCTTCTGCCTCAGGAATTTTTTCATTTCTGTATTTATTGGCATTATTGATCGCTGTTTCTTTTCCCTGCTTGGCAGTTTCCACATTCTTAAATGCCCGCATGACTTCCTGTGTAGGGGGCTCTGAATCCTGTATGGTAATATTTACAAGCTGTATTCCAATATCCTGTTCTTCAAGCTGCTCCATGATCATTTCTTTGATTTTACTCTGTATTTCACTTTTACCCGTAGTAAGTACATCATCTACTTTATAGCTTGCGATTACTGTTCTGATACAGCTTTGTGAAATATTCTTCAGAATATCCTCGGGCTCACTTGACGTGTAAAGATATTTTACCGGATCTGCGATCCTGTACTCCACGAAGAAATCTACATCAATAAAATTATAATCAGAAGTGATCATTACTCCTTCGTTCTCTACTACCGTATTGTCTCCCATATTATATCCAATGGGAAATCCCTGAATAGTGGTATTAACTTTCTGAACCTTCTGGATAAAAGGTACTTTAAAATGAAGGCCTGTTTCCTGCACAGCTTTTGGTACCCCAAATGTGGTAAGTACTGCCTGCTCCTGCTCTTGTATCTGATAGGAAGCATCTCCGGCAAGAACTGCTGCAACGGCAAGTCCTGCTGCAACTATGATGATTCTTTTCAGGTGTTTACCGGGCTTTGGTATTTTAAACTGATTCACTGTTCTCCTCCTTGTCAGGTGGGTAAAATTACTGCCTGCTCTTCTTTAAAGGTTACCATATCCTCCGTTAAAATACAATAAATTTTATTATCACAACACGGAATCTATAAGCCTTCTGGTATAATCTGTCTTTGGATGATTAATGATCTCATCCGGTGTTCCCATTTCCGTCACCCTGCCCTGATATAAAACCAGAACCTCATCACAGAATAGCTGTACAAGTGCAATATCGTGGCTGATAAAAATAAAAGACAGGTTTCTGCTGTCTTTTAATTCTGACAATAATCTGATAATCTGTCCCTGAACCGTTACATCAAGTGAACTGGTTGCCTCATCACAGATCAGCAGCTCTGGGTCAACTGCAAGTGCTCTGGCAATTGCTGCTCTCTGACACTGACCTCCACTGACTTCATGGGGATAACGGAACGCAAATTCTGGTGTAAGTCCACATGTGATCAGAAGTTCTTCCACCTTTTTTCGTATTTCCTGTCTGCCAAGGCCAAGATTACTAAGACTTTCGCCAATACCATCTCCCAATGTACGCCTGGGGTCAAAAGACTCCCCAGGCATCTGGAACACCATCTGCATTTTCTGATAAGCTTCTCTTAGCTTTTTTCCCTTAACATGTGTAATGTCTTCTCCAAGAAGAGTAATTGTTCCATCTGAAGTATCCAGAAGTCTGGTAATAAGTTTTGCGATAGTACTTTTACCTGACCCGGATTCGCCTACAATTCCCAGACATTTTCCCTTTTTTACAGCAAAGCTTACATCGTCAACCGCAGTATATGACTTTTTCCCCGAAGTAAAAACCTTCGTTAAATGTTCTGCCGTTAATACTGTATCAGGCATAGCACACCCTCCGTATACGAGGTACACAATCCATTAAATTTCTTGTATATGAATTCTGAGAATGGTACAGAACACGCTCTTTAGGTCCATAGTCCATCATACTTCCATCTTTCAGAACCAGTATCTTGTCTGCCATGGCAGATACCACGCCAATATTGTGAGTTACCAGTATCATAGCAGTTCCATATTCTCTTCGCATAAGTTTCATTTCTTCAACTACCTGTTTCTGTACGGTTACATCCAGTGCACTGGTGGGTTCATCCGCCAGCATCAGAGAAGGTTTCATCATCATTGCGGTGCAAATTCCAACCCTCTGATTCATTCCTCCGGACAATTCAAAAGGATAACTGTCAAGAACCCTCTGGCAGTCGTCCAGTCCGATCTTCTTCATAAGCTCCCCAGCTCGTTTATACGCTTCATTCTTTGTCACATTTTCGTGTTCTGACAGACTTTCATAAATCTGTGCACCAATTGTGCGTATAGGACATAAAGCTGCCTGACAATCCTGGAAAATTGTTCCAATTTCCGGTCCCAGAAGCTTACGTCTGTCTTTTTCATCCATGTCCACTATATTCTGTCCTTTATAGAAGATGTCTCCCCGGGTGACCATGCCATTCGTTCCCAAGAGTCCCATAATTGCTTTAATCAAGGTGCTTTTTCCACTTCCGGATTCACCTGCCACACCCAGAATTTCTCCCTTTTTCAGTTCGAAGCTTAGATCTTTTACAACTGGGTTCCCATTATAACATATTGTAACGTGTTCCACCATTAATAATGGTTTCATCTTGAATTCTCTCCCTGCCTTTTTATTCCCGAATATCAATCCATATTCAGGTCTGCTGTTATTTCATAGTAATCACATGGATGTGCAGCCATTCCGGTTACATTTGCTTTTGTCACAATTCCCATGTTGAGATGAGAAACAAAGAACATTTCATTCTCATCCAGTATTGCCTGCTGCATCTGTACCGCAAGCTCTCCTCTTTTTTCTTTATCAAATTCCTGATGAAGCTGTTCATATAGTGTCTCTACCTTATCGATCTTATGATGAGACCTGTTTTTTGAAGAATTTTCCAGACAGCATGTGGTAAAGAAATATTCAGGATCTCCTGTGGGAGCCGTTGTAAGAGAGCTTACATAAACATCATAATCTCCTGAATCAAGAAAACTTGAATGATCCTGTGTACAGTTCACATCAACCTCAATTCCGATATCCTTTAATGTAGCCTGTGCATATTCGGCAAGCTTTGGCTGTTCCAGACGTCCTGGATATGTAAGCCACCGTACAGTTAGCTTCTTTCCATCCTTGTCCACATATCCATCTCCATCCGTATCTGTCCATCCATCTTCTTCAAGAACAGCTTTTGCACCTTCCGGATCATACTCAGGAGCAGTGACTGCATCATTTCCATAAGTGAAACTGCCTGGGAATGCTGCTTTTGCCGGAATTCCACGTCCTTCCATCAAAACATTGCAGAATCCTTCTTTGTCTATACCCATACAGATTGCCTTTCGCACAGCCTCATCCTGCATAATTTCAGAATCAAAGTTAAACTGTCCGAAAAAGCATCGGCTGGTTGCACAGGAATTAATTGTATAATCAGGGTTTCCGTCAAAGAGTGCATAACTGTCGTAGGACAAACCATAAGTGCCCTGAATATCCCCTGTCTGAAGAGCAGCAGCCAGAGAACTTGCATCACTGAATGTCTTTACGACTACATTGTCAACGTTTACATCCCCGCCCCAGTAGTTCTCATTTTTTACAAGGTCAATCTCTGTTTCCGTCACATTTGTTGCAATGTACGGACCTGTACCAGCTACATTGGATGTTCCTGTGGAATCCCCTTCCACTCCGTCTGTACCGTAATCCATATCAATAATTACGCCATATGGATCCCCCAGATAATTCAAGATAGCAGGACTGGGTTCTGTGGTATAAATGGTTACTGTCATTCCATCTGCTTCAATGTGGTCGATTTTCAGATCACTTGGTGCACGGTCATGTACTGCAAGGAGATGATCCAGGCATTCCTTCACTGCTTCTCCGTCCATCTTTCGTCCACTGGAAAAAGTAACTCCGTCACGTAAAGTTATCTTTAGTGTAGTATCATCTACAAATTCAAAATCTGTGGCAAGCCATGGTTCAATTTCCATATTATCATTATACTTAAATAATGTTTCGCCAACACCATAGCGGATAGCGCTCCACCCGGAATAGTTATTATGGGGATTAAGGCCTTCATCTCCCATCTCTACTCCATAACCGGTGGTACCATACACAAAGGTCTTTTCACCATCGGCACATACAGGTGTGACTGCTAAAGACGCAGCAAGCAGGCTTGTCAGAAATGCAGCAAATACTTTTTTTCTCATGCTTATTCCTCAACTTTCATCTTTATTAATTTCTCTGCTTGGGATCCATATAATCCCGCAGGGTATCACCAAGCAAATTAAATATTAAAACAGTAATAAAAATCGCTCCCCCAGGTGCAAGTACCATCCAGGGTGACGTCTGCAGCATAACACGTCCATCGCTGATCATACTTCCCCATTCTGCCATAGGTGGTTTCACTCCAAGTCCAAGAAAAGAAAGGCCAGCAAGCTCCATCATCATGGTACCGATGTCAAGTACAGATGTAACAAGAATCTGCCCTGCAATATTGGGCAAAATATGTTTCACCAGAAGCTTGAATGTACTGCAGCCGGAAAGTCTGGCCGCCATAATATATGGCGAATTTTTCTGTGACATAGTCAGTCCTCTGGCAAGACGTGCAAATTTTGGCCAGCTGATTGCTCCCAGAGCAATAATGGCATTCTGTACTCCGCCCCCAAGAACACCTGCTACAGCAAGAGCAAATACCAGTCCCGGAAAAGCAAGGAAGAGATCTGATATTCTCATTAAAAGGGTATCTGTTTTTCCTCCACACCATCCACAGATCATTCCAATTGCTGTACCAAATACTGTAATCACTGCTACCAGCACAAGCGTAGCAAAAATACTGGTAGTGCTTCCTATGATCACCCGGGATAACATATCCCTTCCATAACGGTCAGTGCCAAATGGATGTGCCAGGCTTGGGGGTTTTTGTGCTTTTAATAGATTCTGTGCATAAGGATCGTATGGACAAAGATATCTGGCAAAAACAGCCACAAGCAAAAGTATGGCGGAAAGTATAATAAAGAATATAAGCTTTCCTCTGATGTGATTTTTTTTAATTTTCTGTGTACGGACCGTTATATTTTTTTCTTCATTCATGCTTCATTACCTCCCAGCCGTACACGGGGATCAAGATAATGATATATAATATCCGTGATCAGATTAACTATCACATAGATTACAGCCATCCAGGCAACGTAGGCCTGGATAATTGGATAATCACGCATATTTATGGCATCTACAGCCATTTTTCCCACACCATCCCACATAAATATATTTTCTACAATTGTTGTTCCTCCAAGCAAACTTCCTATAGATAAGGCAAGAAGTGTAACAATGGTAAGCATGGAAGATTTCATAACACTTTTCCAGATAATGATTTTTCCCCGCACACCCCTTGCCCTTGCACCGGCAACGTAATCCTTATTTAATTCATCAAGGACTGTAGCTCTGACCTGCCTGGTATACTTTGATGCCATAGCAAGAGCAAGTGTGAGAGTAGGCAGGATCAGACTGACTGCCTTGTTCTCTGATGTGATAACCGGAAGCCAGTTCAGGCGAATGGAAAAGATATACATAAGAACAAGTGCTGCCAGGAAATTTGGCATGGAATTTCCGATAAAACTGAAAAATCGGATCAGATAATCGATCCATTTGTTATGCTTAACTGCCGATATAATTCCAAGAGGAATTGCAATCAGAACTGTCAGAACAATGGATGACAGGGTAAGAAGCAGTGTGGCGGGAAGTTTTGATTTAAATGTCTCAAATACATCTTTATGAGAAACATAACTTTCGCCCATATCTCCCTTTAGCATACCTTTAAGCCAGTTGGCATACTGTACTATAAATGGCTGATCCAGACCGTATTCTGCTTTCGCTTTATCAATAATATCCTGTGAAACTGCCGTTCCTGCATTTTCATACATATATGTAACAGCATCACCGCCTGCCAGCCGCATCATAGCAAATGATAGAAATGTAATCCCAAATAAAACAGGAATCAGCTGCAACAGTCTTTTAAATACATATTTGATCATGTTTCTCTGTATTTCTCCATAATTTTATATCTAAGTCATTCTATCAGAAATCAAAAAGCGCCACAACCCGTACAGGGGGTTATGGCGCTATTCCATTTTATCATATGTATGTATTCTATTTTTGTATTATTCCATATTACTGTTATTTATTTTCTCTATCATAAAGTCCAGAAATCTGGCCGGCCACTCAGTAAGAGCCTCATTTTGTCTCTTTAAATAGCCGAATAATACCTGATTCTCTTTTCCTGAAAAAGAAATAGCCCTGGTATCTTTTCTCCATGGCTCACCTGACAGATAACCACCGCTGATATTCACCAGATCACTGACCTGAAGAATTCTTTCCATAATATAATCACTGTTTGTTGTGATCACTGTTTCAGCATCCCTTGCACAATTCCCTTTTTCATCCAGTATATT
Organism: Clostridia bacterium; assembly: GCA_028722515.1. Taxonomy (GTDB): domain Bacteria; phylum Bacillota; class Clostridia; order Lachnospirales; family Lachnospiraceae; genus Blautia_A. Next base: position 6,918 of record JAQYGS010000083.1, read on the forward strand.
CCAGTAATTATCTGGTGAAAATTCATCAGGAAAACGCTGAATCAGTTTTAATCCTGAAAAGGACATATTACTATCCTTATTTTTCCAGCATGGATGCTCTGCGCCAGGATATATGTTGATATCTGTTGTTTTCAGAGAGTTAAATTCCAGATAATTTCTGGAAAGAAAATATTGAAAAGCAGGCAATTGTTTTTTTAATACAAAAACAAATCCCATATCATCAATATGCTCTCTCACACGTTCAATAATTTCACGGCTGTCTGCTGAATACACCTGATAATGTATATCCTTGTTTTTCTGGTAAAACTGCACAAATACATCTGCAAACCAGGAACTAGGATTACTGGAGACACTAAGCACCTCTTTTTCTTCCGGTTTGTTAATGTTCTGCATTTTCTGAAGATTTTCCAATATAGGCCGGGCACACTGATAAACGTACTCTCCCTCTTTTGTCAGGCGAATTCCTCTTGTAAATCTCTCAAACAGTACAACACCCAGCTCTTCCTCAAGAGATTTAATAACCTTGCTTACACTGGACTGTGTAGTGTATAGAATTTCGGCTGCCTTACTGAAGGATTCTGTCTGTGAACATGCGGCAAAATACTGTATCTGTTTTAAATCAACCAATCTCTTTTATTTATCCCTCCAGATAATTCTTCCTTTGGACAGATCATAAGGAGAAAGTTCAATGGTAACCTTATCACCGGGAAGAATACGAATAAAATTCATTCGAAGTTTTCCACTTATATGAGCAAGCACAACATGCTTATTTTCCAGTTCAACTTTAAACATTGCATTAGGCAGCTTCTCCAGTACTGTGCCTTCTACTTCAATCACATCTGCTTTTGACATTTCACACCTCCTGTATGTCGTCCATTTATTTCGTAAGAGTCAGAATTTCCGGTTCTCCATCTGTAATAAGAATTGTATTTTCATAATGAGCAGAAAGAGAACCATCCATAGTCACAACCGTCCAGTCATCATCCATCCAGGCCACATCTGCACGTCCCAGATTAATCATTGGTTCTATGGCAAGAGTCATCCCCGGAAGCAGGCGGACACCTCTTCTCTTCATTGGAAAATTGGGAATCTCCGGGTCTTCATGAAGATGAGTGCCAATTCCATGCCCAACCAGATCCCGGACAATTCCAAAATGATATTTAGCTGCATGGGCACCGACCGCTTTACAGATATCATTCAGATGATTGCCTGCTCTTGCGGCTTTTACACCTTCAAAAAAGCATTCCCTGGTAACTTCCATAAGCGTACGTGCTTCTTCTGAAACCTCTCCCACTGCATATGTTCTTGCCGCATCTGAGTGATAGCCTTTATAGATCAGACCGGCATCAATCTTGACCAGATCTCCATCCTTTATAATTTTATCTTCTGACGGAATTCCATGTACAACTTCATCATTAATGCTGATGCAGAATGAAGCAGGAAAGCCTCCATAATTCAGAAAATTCGGAGTACATCCCATAGAACGGATCATATCTTCCCCAATCCGGTCTATCTCCTTCGTACTGACTCCCGGTTTAATATATGGTATCAGGCCATCATGTACTTTTTCAAGAAGATGCCCTGCTTCTCTCATAAGCTCTATTTCATGTTCTGACTTAATAGTAACCGACATTTTACCTCCAAATGATGCTTAAAGCACCGGATCATTCTCCCAGTATGGCAACAATATCCGCAAATACATCTTCCAGGTCCTTTGTTCCATCTACGGATTTCAGGATGCCTTCATTTGTATAATAATCAATAAGCGGCTGTGTCTGATCATGGTATACATTCAGACGTTTCTGAACAGTTTCAGGCTTATCATCATCTCTGAGGACAAGTTTCTCGCCGCAGACATCACAGACACCCTCAACTTTAGGTGCTGCATATTTTACATGGTAAGTAGCACCACATTTCAGGCAGGCACGTCTTCCTGACATACGGCTCACAATATTGGAATCCGGAACATCCACATCAATAGCATAATCAATTTTACTTCCAAGTTTGTTCAATGCATCCGTCAGACATTCAGCCTGAGGAATAGTTCTTGGGAACCCATCCAGCACATAACCATTTTCTGCATCAGGCTGTTTGATTCTGTCAACAACAAGATCACATGTCAGTTCATCAGGAACAAGAAGACCCTGATCCATATATGTTTTTGCTTTTTTGCCAAGTTCAGTTCCGTTTTTTATGTTTGCACGGAAAATATCTCCTGTAGATATATGGGGAATATGATATTTCCCGGCTATTTTCTTTGCCTGTGTTCCTTTTCCTGCCCCTGGTGCACCCAACATAATAATTTTCATAAAAATACCCTCCGTTTTTTCTGAAGCATTTTACAAATCAAGGCTGTGATGCATAAGCACCACAACCTTTCATTTTTAGTTGTTCAGGAAGCCTTTATAATTGCGGACAAGAAGCTGAGACTCAATTTGTTTCACTGTCTCAAGGATAACACTTACAACGATAATGATGGATGTGCCTCCAAATGAAACATTTGCTCCAAAAACACCGTTAAAGATAAACGGTATTACACACACAATAATAAGACCTACTGCACCTATAAATATAATATAATTTAAAATATTAGTCAAATAATCTGACGTTGGTTTTCCAGGACGGATTCCCGGAATAAAACCACCCTGCTTCTTGATATTATCTGCCACTTCCAATGGATTAAATGTAATGGATGTATAGAAATATGCAAAGAAAACACAAAGTACAATATAAAGAACCAGTCCCCAGCTGTACTGAGGCTGTGAGGGATTACACCAGTTATTTGAAGAAAGACCTCTTAAGATCTCGCTTCCGATTCCTGTACCATTTCCCTTACCTGCAAGTTCTGCGATTACAGTTGGGAAAGACATAATTGAGGATGCAAAGATAACCGGAATAACACCGGCAGTGTTAACTTTTAATGGAATATTGGTAGACTGACCGCCTGCCATTTTTCTTCCAAGCATCTTTCTTGAATACTGAACCGGAATTCTTCTTTCTGCTCCGTTAAGGATAAGTACAAGTACAACAACCACAAGAATAATAGCTGCAATAATAATTCCGGAAAGAGTACCCTTGGCAATTGTCTTACCCTTGATAAAGTTCTCATACAGTAATGACAGATCACTTGGCATCCTGGATACGATATTAACAGTAAGTACAATGGAAATACCGTTTCCAACACCTTTTTCCGTAATACGTTCTCCAAGCCACATCAGCATTGCAGAACCTGCTGTAAGACATAAAACAGCAATAAGGCCTTTCATAAAGTTAATATTCGGAATCATACCCTGACGTCCAAAGCCAATTGCCATTGCAACAGATTCAAATAAAGCAAGTCCTACTGTAACATAACGTGTGATTGCTGTAAGCTTTTTTCTTCCTTCTTCACCATCTCTCTGCATTTCTTCAAGTGCAGGAATTGCAATTGTCAAAAGCTGTATGATAATGGAAGAAGTAATGTAAGGGGTAATGTTTAATGCAAAAATTGACATCCTCTCAAATGATCCGCCAGTAAATGCATCAAAAAAGTTAAACGCACCATTGGAATTGCTGCTGAACCATTCTTTAAAGAAATTGCTGTCAACTCCCGGAACCGGAATCTGGCAGCCGATACGGATGATAAAAATCATCCATATCATGTAAAGCAGCTTGCGTCTCATTTCTTTCACTCTAAAAACACTTTTAAGAGTTTCAAACATCAGATCACCTCTACTGTACCACCAGCAGCTTCAATTTTTGATTTTGCAGTCTCGCTGACAGCGTTTACTTTTACATTCAGTTTCTTTGTCAGCTCACCATTTCCAAGAATCTTAACGCCATCTGCAATCTTGGAAATTGCACGGCTTTCAAGTAAGCTATCTACAGTAACCTCTGCACCGTCTTCAAAACGATTAAGCACATCAACATTGATTGCAACGATTTCTTTAGAATTTCTGTTTTTGAAACCTCTCTTTGGCAGACGTCTGTATAATGGCATCTGACCACCTTCAAATCCCGGTTGTTTACGACCGGAACGTGCTAACTGTCCTTTATGTCCTTTACCGGCTGTTTTACCGTTTCCTGAACCATGTCCACGGCCTCTTCTGAAGTTATCACTGTGCTTAGAACCTTCTGCTGGTCTTAAGTTTGATAATTCCATTCTGGCACCTCCTTTTTATATTCAGAACTTATAACAATTATGCTTCTTCTACTTTAATCAGGTACTGTACCTGCTGAATCATTCCTCTGGTTGCAGCATTATCAGGCAGTTCAACTGTTTTATGCATTTTTCTAAGGCCCATAGCTTCGACTGTCTTTCTATGTTTGGGAACTGCACCAATGGGAGATTTTACTAATGTTACTTTTAATGTGTTTGCCATTTTTGTATTCCTCCTTAAGCCAGAATCTCATCTACAGACTTTCCACGAAGTTTAGCAACTTCATCCGGAGTCTTCAACTGTCTTAAGCCTTCGATTGTTGCAAGAACAACATTCTGCTTATTTCTGGATCCCATACATTTAGTACGGATATTCTTAATTCCAGCAAGTTCAATTACCGCACGTGCAGGACCTCCGGCAATAACACCAGTACCTTCCGGAGCTCTCTTCAGAAGCATCTGTGCACTTCCGTATTTTCCTATAAAGTCGTGTGTAATAGAACCATTTTCATCTCTTGCAACTGTTACTAATTTCTTCATAGCATCCTCTTTTCCCTTGCGGATAGCCTCAGGAATTTCGGCTGCTTTACCTAAACCTGCACCAACGTGTCCATTGCCGTCACCTACAACAACTAAAGCTGTGAAACGGAAGTTACGACCACCTTTAACAACCTTGGTTACACGCTTGATTGATACTACTTTATCTTCTAATTCCAGTTGACTAGCATCAATAAGATTACGTTTCATGTGTTTACGCTCCTCCCTTTTAGAATTTCAGTCCGGCTTCTCTTGCTGCGTCAGCCAGTGCTTTTACTTTACCGTGATAGATATAGCCTCCTCTGTCGAAAACAACTGTATCAATTCCGGCTTCGATGGCTTTTTTACCAATAACGGTTCCTAAATGTGCTGCTGCTGCAACATCATCAGTATGCTCCAGATCAGCTCTTACTTCTTTCTGAAGAGTAGAAGCTGATACTAAAGTCTTACCTTCAGTGTCATCAATAATCTGTGCATACATATGCTTGTTGGAACGAAATACAGCTAAACGAGGCATTGTTGCAGTACCATTTAAATGATGACGTAATCTTCTATGCTTATTCTCACGAATTTTCGCTCTAGATGCTTTATTTATCATTTTCTCACCCTCCTGAATTATTTCTTACCAGTCTTGCCGACTTTACGTCTGATCACTTCATCAGCATATTTGATACCCTTACCTTTATATGGCTCAGGTCTTCTCTTATCTCTGATTTCAGCTGCAAACTGTCCGACTTTTTCTTTGCTGATACCGGATACGATAATCTTGTTACCATCTACTTTGGTCTCGATTTCTTCCGGGTCTTCCATTTCTACCGGATGAGAATATCCAAGGCTGAGAACCAGTTTTTTACCCTGTTTAACTGCCTTATAACCTACACCGTTTACTTCAAGTACCTTGGTATAACCTTCGCTTACACCAACCACCATGTTGTGGATCAGGCTTCTTGTTAAACCGTGAAGCGCTTTCATTTTCTTTAAGTCATTTGGTCTGGAAACAACTACATGACCATCTTCAACCTTGATTTCCATTTCCTTTGGAAGTGCTCTTTCCAGTGTTCCTTTTGGTCCTTTAACGGTTACTACATTGCCTTCAGCAACTTTTACTTCAACTCCTGCCGGAATAGCAACCGGAAGTCTGCCAATTCGTGACATATGATTGTCCTCCTTACTTAAATTATCGGAGAGGAACTTATGTCCTCTCTGTTTTCAGTTGTCTATATATAAATCCAGGTTTAAATTACCAGATAAATGCCAGAACCTCTCCGCCGACTTTAAGCTTACGAGCTTCTTTATCAGTGATCACGCCTTTATTGGTAGAAAGAATTGCAATTCCAAGTCCTCCAAGAACCTTCGGAATCTCATCCTTGCCTGCGTAAATACGAAGACCAGGTTTGGAAATTCTCTTTAAACCAGTGATTATTTTTTCATTTTTGTCTTCACCATATTTTAATGTGATATGGAGAGTTTTAATTGCTCCATCTTCGATCAGATCATATTTTGCAATATATCCCTCGTCAACAAGGATATCTGCAATAGCAATTTTCATTTTAGATGCCGGAACATCTACAGTATCATGTTTTGCAGTATTTGCATTACGAATTCTTGTAAGCATATCTGCAATTGGATCGCTCATTGTCATGTAAGTTTCCTCCTTATATTTCAGACTTTACATGTCTTAAGTTAAATTGTATCAATGATTTACTTCAGATTACCAGGAAGCCTTTTTAACTCCGGGGATCTGTCCTTTGTATGCTAACTCACGGAAGCAGATTCTGCAGATTCCGTATTTTCTTAAAACAGAATGTGGACGTCCACAGATTTTGCAGCGTGTATACTCTCTTGTAGAGAACTTGGGTTTACGCTGCTGTTTGATTTTCATTGCGGTTTTAGCCATGAATCGTTCCTCCTATTATTTTGCAAACGGCATATTAAATAATGTCAATAATTCACGAGCTTCTTCATCAGTCTTTGCTGTAGTAACAAAGATAATATCCATACCTCTTACTTTATCAACCTTATCATACTCAATTTCAGGGAAAATCAACTGTTCTTTAATACCAAGAGCATAATTTCCTCTTCCATCAAATGCGTTAGGATTAACACCACGGAAGTCACGTACACGAGGAAGAGCAAGATTAATCAGACGATCAGCGAATTCATACATCTTCTCTCCTCTTAATGTAACCTTGCATCCGATAGGCATACCCTCTCTGATCTTAAAGTTAGCCACAGATTTCTTTGCCTTTGTTGCAATAGCTTTCTGACCTGTGATCTGTTCCAGATCTGCCATGGCAGAATCAAGAAGTTTAGCATTTTCTTTAGCTTCACCAACACCCATATTGATTACGATCTTTTCGAGTTTTGGCACTTCCATAACATTTTTGTATCCAAATTTCTTGGTCATGGCATCCATGATCTCATTTTTATACAGTTCTTTTAACCTACTCACTTGTCATGCCTCCTCTCTCAATTAATCGATAACCTTGCCTGTTGCTTTTGCAACACGAACTTTTTTATCTCCATCCATCTGGAAACCAACTCTTGTTGTTTTTCCGTCAACAACAAGCATTACGTTGGAAATATGCAAAGGAGCTTCTTTTGTAATGATTCCGCCCTGCTGATTTGCTGCAGATGGTTTCGTATGTTTAGTAACCTTGTTAACATTTTCAACAATAACGGTATTGTCTTTTCTATTTACTGAAAGAACTTTACCTTCTTTGCCATTATCTTTTCCGGTAATAACCCTTACGGTATCACCTTTTTTAATTTTCATAGCTGACATTAGGCACCCTCCTATAATACTTCCGGAGCTAAGGAAACAATCTTCATGAATTTCTTTTCACGAAGCTCTCTGGCAACCGGTCCAAAGATACGAGTTCCTCTCGGAGTTAAGTCGTCTTTAATGATTACTGCAGCATTTTCGTCGAATTTGATATAAGAACCGTCTTTACGACGAGCGCCTTTTTTCGTTCTGACTACAACAGCCTTTACAACGTCACCCTTTTTAACAACGCCTCCTGGTGTTGCATCTTTAACAGTAGCAATGATTGTGTCACCAATATTTGCATATCTTCTTGTAGAGCCGCCCATAACACGAATACAAAGGATTTCTTTTGCACCAGTGTTGTCGGCAACTTTCAGTCTTGTTTCCTGCTGAATCATACTGGTTTCCTCCTTATTTCACTTTCTCTACAATTTCAACCAGTCTCCATCTTTTATCCTTTGATAACGGTCTGGTCTCCATAACTTTTACGGTATCACCAATGTTGCACTCATTGTTTTCATCATGAGCTTTTAATTTATATGTTCTCTTCACGATCTTTTTGTAAAGAGGATGTTTTACATGGTCTTCAATTGCAACTACAATGGTCTTATCCATCTTATTGCTGACAACTTTACCCACACGGGTTTTTCTCAGATTTCTTTCCACGATAGTTTCCTCCTATATTCACTATTTGGAAGCGTTAGCCTGCTCAGTGATTACTGTCTGGATTCTGGCAATATTTCTGCGAACCTCTTTGATCCGGCTTGTATTGTCCAATTGATTTGTTGCATTCTGAAATCTCAGATTGAAAAGTTCTTTTTTAGCAGCTACTAATTCTTCATTCAATTCTGCAGCTGATTTTGCCTTTAAATCTTCTACGAATTTATTAATTTTCACTGTTATCACCGCCTTCTAAGTCTGCACGAGAAACGATTTTACATTTACATGGTAACTTGTGCATTGCAAGACGTAATGCTTCTCGAGCGATATCATCGGTAACGCCTGCAATCTCAAATAATACACGACCTGGCTTAACAACTGCTACCCAGTATTCAAGGGCACCTTTTCCGGAACCCATACGAGTTTCTGCAGGTTTCGCTGTTACTGGTTTGTCAGGGAAAATTTTAATCCAAACCTGACCACCACGTTTGATGTAACGGGTCATAGCAACACGGGCTGCCTCAATCTGGTTGGATTTGATCCAACACGGTTCTGTAGCAACAAGTCCATATTCACCATAATTAATCTTATTGCCTTTAAGGGCTTTTCCTTTCATGGAGCCACGGAATTGTTTACGACGTTTTACTCTTTTTGGCATTAACATTATTTATCGCTCCCTTCCTTAGTTCCTTTTGTTGGAAGAATTTCGCCATTGTAGACCCAGGCTTTTACGCCAACCTTGCCATAGGTTGTGTCTGCTTCTGCGAATCCATAATCAATATCAGCACGAAGTGTCTGAAGCGGAATAGTTCCTTCGCTGTAGAACTCTGTACGAGCCATATCAGCACCACCAAGACGTCCGGAAACGGAAGTTTTGATACCCTGAGCTCCGGCCTTCATTGTTCTCTGCATTGTAGATTTCATTGCACGTCTGAAAGAAATACGGTTTTCAAGCTGTAATGCAATGTTTTCAGCAACAAGCTGAGCATCTCTGTCTGGTTTCTTTACTTCTTTGATATCTACAATAAGTTTCTTGTCTGTATATTTCTTTAATTCTGCTTTAACCTTTTCAATCTCAGCACCGCCCTTACCGATTACGATACCAGGTTTTGCAGTGTAGATAATAATCTTTACTCTGTCAGATGCTCTCTCGATCTCAATCTTGGAAACACCTGCACTGTATAATTTCTTTTTCAGGAATGTTCTGATGTTATAATCTTCTACAAGATAATCTGAAAATTCTGCATCAGCATACCATCTTGAATCCCAATCCTTGATAACACCGACTCTAAGGCCATGTGGATTAACTTTCTGTCCCATGCTTTTCCTCCTTATCTTTCATCCAGCACGATGGTGATATGGCTTGTTCTCTTTTCGATTCTGTAAGCTCTACCCTGTGCTCTTGGCTGAATTCTCTTCATTGTAGGTCCTTTATCTGCATAGCAGGCTGCAATGTAGAGATTGTCTGCGTTCATTCCGTTATTATTTTCAGCGTTTGCAACTGCAGATTCGAGCAGTTTCTTGATTACGCTGGAAGCATATCTTGGATTATATGTCAGGATACCAAGTGCTGTCTGCACATCTTTGCCACGAATTGCATCTAACACGTAGCAGGCTTTCTGAACAGAAATTCTTGCATAAGATAATTTTGCAGACGGTCTTGTCTCTCTATTACTCTCATTTCTGGCTCTTTTTATCTGGCTTCTATGTCCCTTTGCCATTTCAAAGTGCCTCCTTTCTCTTTACTTT
>JAQYGS010000084.1 GCA_028722515.1 Clostridia bacterium
ATTGGGACGTTGTGAAAAACAGCACCTTAAATTCCTGAAAAAAAATTTTCAGTATGTGGTCTACGCAGGTTTGAATAATCTAAATGCAAAGTATGATCAGATTATCTGCGATGGAAAACAAATCGGATATGATGTGGTATCCTATCTGATCAGACTTGGTCACAGAAAGATTTCATATGTAGGTGAAACTTTCAACGAAAATAGATATGAGGGATATTGTGAAGCTTTAAGAAAAGCTCAGATTTCTCTTAATGAGTCATATGTTGCGAATGTTACTCACTCTACAGAAGAGGGATATAAAGGAGTTTTTGAACTGTTAGACAAGGGATGCGATGCCACTGCATATTTCTGTGCTGATGATATTACTGCTATTGGTGCAATGAGAGCAATTAAAGAGCATGATCTGAGAATTCCGGATGATGTTTCAGTAATAAGCATAGATGATATTGAAACCTCACAATATCTGTCTCCTATGCTGAGCACCGTACACATTCCTCTGGAAGAGATGGGCCGTATGGCCGCCAAGATTCTTATTGACCGCATTGAAGGGGGACATAAGGAGCATCTTAAGATTCTATTTCCATATAACATTATGGAGCGGCAAAGTACATCGCCTCCCGGAATCTGTGAAACGAAAGGAGAGAAAGAATGATCATTACGATAAAAGATACGTCTCTTAGTGCCTCTGTTGACACTCTGGGTGCACAGTTAATTTCTTTGAAAGATAATCAGGAAAAAGAATACATGTGGCAGAGAGATCCACAGATATGGATGCGCTGCTCTCCACTCCTTTTTCCTGTAGTAGGCAACTGTCGAAATGATAAAACAATAATCAATGGAAAATGGTACAACATGCCAAAGCATGGTTTTTGCAAAGATATGGAATTTTCTGTCATAAAACAGTCAGAATCTTCCGTATCACTATTTCTTTCTTATACCAGAGAAACTTTAGAACATTATCCATATAAATTTGGTATTACCCTTATATATACCATATCAGAAGGTGCTCTATCTATTATATACCGGCCTGAAAATTTTCAGGAAGATCCTATGCCTTTTTTCCTGGGTGCTCATCCCGGTTTCCGATGTCCTTTAAATGAAGGAGAAAGCTTCGACGATTATCAGCTTTTATTTGACCAGGAAGAAAACACTTCATCCATAGTGTACGACCTGACCTCCCTTGAATTTGATCCGGACAAAACTGGTATAATACTTAAAAATACTCACGTTCTTCCCTTGTCTTATAATATTTTCAGGAATGATGCAGTATTTTTTGAGAAAATAAATTCCCGAAAGGTATCACTTATCCACAAAGTTTCAGGGAAAGGAATCCAGGTTTCTTTTCCAGACTTTCGGTCAGTTGCTTTCTGGTCCTGTGTTCATCCGGAAGCCCCTTTTCTTTGTATTGAGCCCTGGAATGGAAGCGGAATCAGGAAAGACGAGGATGATGAATTCATTCATAAACATGGAATTCAAATCCTTGATGGTCACCAGTCTTCAGAATATTATCTGCAGATTCAAATTCTTAATTAAAAAGCTCCGTGGACTGTAAATTATTTACAATCCACGGAGTTTATTATTTGTAAAGAACTTAACGGGCATATTCAACTGCTCTGCTCTCACGAATTACATTTACTTTGATCTGGCCTGGATATTCAAGCTCTGATTCGATCTGTTTAGCAATATCGCGTGCAAGCAGTACCATATCTGCGTCGCTGACATGTTCCGGAACAACCATTACACGGATTTCCCGGCCTGCCTGAATAGCAAAAGATTTCTCAACACCCTTAAACTGGTTGGTAATGTCCTCCAACTGTTTAAGACGATTAGTATATGTTTCCAGAGTTTCTCTTCTTGCACCGGGTCTGGCTGCTGAGATAGCATCCGCTGCCTGAACGATACAAGCAATGAGAGATTCAGGTTCAACATCACCGTGATGTGCAGCAACCGCATTGATCACAATAGGTGATTCTTTGTACTTCTTGCAAAGATCAACACCTATCTGAATGTGAGATCCTTCAACTTCATGGTCAATAGATTTACCAATGTCGTGAAGAAGTCCTGCCCTTTTTGCCATACGTACATCTACTCCAACTTCACCGGCAAGCATACCTGAAAGCTGAGCAACCTCGATAGAATGTTTCAATGCATTCTGTCCATAACTGTAACGGAATTTCATCCGGCCAAGAAGTTTCAGTAGTTCAGGATGAATTCCATGAACACCAACATCCATAGCTGCAGTCTCTCCGTCTTCACGGATCTGTGCTTCTACTTCTTTCTGAGCCTTCTCAACCATTTCCTCAATTCTTGCAGGATGGATTCGACCATCAACAATCAGTTTCTCTAATGCCACCCGTGCTACTTCACGTCTGATAGGATCAAAAGCAGATAATACAACGGCTTCCGGAGTATCATCAATAATAAGATCCACTCCCGTCAGAGTTTCCAGGGTTCGTATATTGCGTCCTTCACGTCCGATAATCCTGCCCTTCATCTCATCGCTTGGAAGCTGTACCACAGAAATAGTAGCTTCCGAAACATGGTCAACCGCACATTTCTGAATAGCATTTACAACATATTCCCTGGCTTTCTTTCCTGCTTCTTCCTTTGCTTTACTTTCCAGTTCCCTGTAAAGTTTGGCAACATCCACTTTGACATCATCTTCCACAGATTTGAGTAATTCTTCTTTTGCCTGTTCGGAGGTAAGACCTGAAATTCGTTCCAGTTCCTGTACTCCTTTCTGCTCAAGTTCTTCTACTCTTTTTTCCTTTTTCTGCACTTCAACTGCTCTCGCTGTGCACTCTGCCTCGCGTTTCTCCAATGTATCCGCTTTTCTGTCTACCGCAGACTCTTTGGCTAAAACACGATTTTCATACTTCTGCAGCTCGTTTCTTCGTTCCTTGGTTTCTTTCTCCAGTTCATTTTTCGTACGGAGAGATTCTTCCTTCACTTCCAATAAAGCTTCTCTTTTTTTTGTTTCGGCTGTTTTCAGAGCTTCATCTATGATGTTTCTTGCTTTCTCTTCTGCTGTACCAACGATCTCTTCGTCTTTCTTGACCTTATTGTCCACAGCAAGCTTGCAAGTAACAGGAACCGCAATAAGTAACGCGACAACCACAGCGACAAATGCAACAATAATTGTTGTTGTCACAGGAGCACCTCCTTATTTAGTTTTCATTGTACAAATACAACACTACAAGTTTATCTTTTTTTAACAGTCATGTCAAGTTTTTCGAAAGAATTGTTTTAATATTTTTATTTTTCAATCCTTATATTCAATTCTTCCAGAACACTGGCTATATCCGAAAACTGAAATCCCCGTCTTACAAGATAACCATAGAGTCTGCGCATCTCTTTTTCATCCAGTTGTGAATCAGCGGAATACTTCTTTTCTATTGTATTTTTCAACAATGATTGTTCATCATAATCATTTAAAACTGATTCCTCTTCCCAGGCTTGATCTGCTGTCTCCCTGTCTATTCCTTTTCTTATAAGATTCTGTATGATCTTCTGCCTGCTTGAAGAATGGATCCTGAACGCAATATAGTTTCGTGCATACCTTTCGTCATTAATATATCCATATGATTTCACATACTCAAGCGCTTTTTCTGTGGCTTCCTGACTGAATCCTTCCTGATTAAGCCTGTCCCTTAATCCTCTCTCGGTTCTGTCCATATGTTCCAGAAGCCTCATAGCTTTTTTTACAGCTTTACCACATTCACCCTCAGGAATCTTCATGATCATTCACCGGTTTCATCTTGTCCGGCAACCGTATCTTTCATCTGATCATCCTGAGTTTCCTCTTCAGGAAGCAGATGATAATGGATTCTTACTTTTTTATCAATTTCATCGCAGATGTCAGGATGCTCTTTCAGGAATAATTTGGCATTCTCACGCCCCTGTCCGATCTTATCCCCATTGTAAGCATACCAGGCACCACTCTTGGTAATAATTGATGATTCAGCCGCCAGATCAAGAATATCTCCTTCCCTGGAGATCCCGGTGCCAAACATAATATCAAATTCAGCCTGTTTAAATGGCGGAGCGACTTTATTCTTTACTACCTTTATCCTGGTGTGGTTGCCCACCATCTCTCCTCCCTGTTTCAGTGTCTCCACGCGGCGTACGTCCAGACGGATTGAAGAATAGAATTTAAGAGCACGACCTCCTGTAGTGGTCTCAGGATTGCCGAACATAACTCCTACCTTCTCTCTAAGCTGATTGATAAAGATTACGATACAGTTGGATTTACTGATCACTGCTGTAAGCTTACGCAAAGCCTGGGACATAAGCCTTGCCTGAAGTCCTACATGGCTGTCTCCCATATCTCCATCAATCTCCGCCTTGGGAACAAGGGCTGCAACAGAATCTACGATAACAATATCCACGGCTCCTGAACGTACCATGGTTTCCGTGATCTCCAGGGCCTGCTCCCCGTTATCCGGCTGAGAAATATACAAATTGTCAATATCGACTCCGATATTTTTGGCATATACAGGATCCAATGCATGCTCGGCATCGATAAAGCCGGCAATGCCGCCCCTCTTCTGTACCTCTGCAACAATATGTAGCGCAACCGTTGTCTTACCACTGGATTCAGGTCCGAAAATCTCAATAATACGTCCCTTGGGAACTCCTCCTACGCCAAGTGCAATATCAAGACTCAGAGAACCTGTAGGAACTGTCTCTACCTGCATACTGGCCCCTGATTCCCCAAGTTTCATGACAGATCCCTTTCCAAATTGCTTCTCAATATGTCCAAGTGCTGCTTCCAGCGCTTTCTGCTTCTCTTCATTTATCATCTATATAATCTCCTTGAAAGTTTTTCTCGAACCTATGTTCGTGTTTTCTGTTAATATAGTATTATAATTTGTATCTGATGTCAAGCACTTCCTTCTTCTTCCCCGCAACATTTCTTCGACCATATTTCTGAAAAACCGACATCAGCCATGTTTTTAAATATGACAAAGGGGAACACAGTTTATACTGCATTCCCCTTAATTTTACTTATGCAGGATTACTCCTTGCCTACAACCTGACGTACATGATCTACTTCTTCCTTTGTTGCCATAGATGCAGGAACATAATATCCTCTCTCCCTGGCAATCCTGTAGATCTCTTCCTGAGACATTTCGCATTGATTTCTCATCTGCTTAAGTGTCTGCTTCAGCTGCTGATTTTCTGTCTGAGAAATCATTTCACCGAAACGAACCAGTTCGCCGTTAATTCCTGTAAGTGTATCTGCTACCATCGTTTTATCATTCATTGACAAGACCTCCTACTGTAAAAACTGCATTAACTGCTGTTTACTCTGCATTGCAGACTGAGCTGATTTCTGGAAGAACTGTTTCACTTCCATATCCTCTGCCTGTTGTGCATAGGCATCCATTTTACAGTGAGTGGTGGAAAAACCGCCAATCAGATGACGCAGATTCTGTAAATCCAATTCTGAAATTTCTGTCATGATACTACCTCCTCAGATTTGATTACGGAAATAGTATCTCTCGTAAAGAAAATAATATACTATAAATTTTTATTCCGGCTTATCTCCTATAAGCCAGTTATACATTTCCTCATACTGACGTGCTGAATTATTCCAGGAAAAGTCTGCTGCCATTGCACGGTCAACCATTTTATTCCATTCTCTCTTCTTGTCATAGAAGATTCTTTCCGCATTGCGGATCGTATTCAGCATTTCATGTGCATTGTAGTTACGGAAGGAAAATCCTGTTCCTGTTCCTTCATATTCGTTATATGGCTCCACAGTATCTTTAAGTCCGCCTGTCTCTCTGACAATTGGCAGAGTTCCGTATCTGAGGCTCATCAGCTGGCTTAATCCACACGGCTCAAACAAAGAGGGCATAAGGAATGCATCTGCTGATGCATAAATACGGTGTGACATCTTTTCATCATAATAAATCTGAGCAGACACCTTACCATGATATTTCCAGTCGAAATGGCGGAACATATTTTCATAACGTTCATCACCTGTACCAAGAGCTACGATCTGGACAGCATCCTGGCAAAGCTCATCCATAACATACGCAATCAGGTCAAAGCCCTTCTGATCAGTCAGACGCGAAACAATTCCGATCATCATAACTTTCGGATTCTGTTCCAGTCCAAGATCCTTCTGAAGCTGCAATTTATTCTTTACCTTCTCTTTACGGAAGGTAGTGGCATTATAATTTCTGGTAATGTATTTATCTGTTTCAGGATTAAATTCATTATAATCAATACCATTTACAATGCCTCGCAGGCTGTTGGAACGGGCACACATAAGGCCATCAAGCCGCTCTCCGTAAAATGGAGTCTTTATTTCATCTGCATAGGTCTTGCTGACTGTAGTTACAGCATCCGCAAATACAATGCCGCCCTTAAGGAAATTGGCATCTTTATAGGCTTCAAGCTTATCAGGAGCAAAATAATAATCAGAAAGACCTGTTATAGCTTTTACCGTCTTCACATCATATACACCCTGGAATTTCAGGTTATGTATTGTCATAACCGTCTTAATGTTCCAGAAGAAATCATTCTGCTGGAAAGAATCATGCAGATAAACCGGAATCAGTCCTGTCTGCCAGTCATGACAATGAATGATATCCGGTCTGAAACCAATCACCGGAAGCACAGACAGTACGGCTTTGGAAAAGAACGCAAATTTTTCCAGATCCCATGGCGCACTGTCATAAGGTTTAGGACCGCTGAAGTAATATTCATTATCAATAAAATAAAAATGAATCCCCTCATGCTCTATATGCAAAATACCTACATAACAGTTTTTATATCCAAGATCCATGTAGAAATGTGTGATATATTCCATTTTATCTTTCCATTCCTGCTTCATACAGGCATATTTCGGTAAGATCACACGAATATCAAAATATCTTTTATCAAAATACTTCGGCAAAGAACCTGCCACATCTGCAAGACCTCCTGTTTTAATAAATGGAACTGCCTCAGATGTTGCAAATAAAATATTTTTCATGCGTAAAAGCCCTCCTTGGTACCCTTTATTAAATAATTATACTCCAAAATATGTTCATTGGAAAGACCGATTTTTATATTCAAGTCTTATTTTATCTGCGATCAGTGCAATAAATTCTGAATTGGTGGGCTTTCCCTTTCCGTTACTCACTGTATATCCGAATAATTCATCTATCGTGTCCATCTTTCCCCTGCTCCAGGCAACTTCAATGGCATGCCTTATTGCTCTTTCAACTCTGCTGGCTGTTGTCTGATGTTTCTTTGCAATTGTAGGATATAAAATTTTTGTTATGGAATTAAGCATTTCCATATCATTTACAGACAGAATGATGGCATCCCTGAGATACTGATATCCTTTGATATGTGCAGGAACACCGATTTCGTGAATGATATTTGTCACATCTGCTTCAAGATTTCCCCTGGTAAATGTATCATCATTTTCTTCCTGTTTGGGCCTGTTCACTTCTTTTACCTTTTTTTCGCTGAGCCGGCGTATATGTTTGATCCGGTTAAGAAGCATCCTGTTGTCAAAAGGCTTCAATATGTAATAATCTGCTCCCAGATTAAAAGCATCTTCGGTAATACGTTCCTGTCCCACAGCGGAGACTACAATAAAGGATGGTACTTTTTTCAAATTTCCATTATGTGAAAAGCGTTCCATCACAGATAATCCGTCCAGCTTGGGCATGATAATATCAAGCACAACAACGTCCGGTTCTTTTTCCTGAATAATATTACAGATTTCTTCTCCATTGTGTGCTTTTCCCACAAGTTCAAGATCTTTATCCTCTTCTATTATCTGACCCAGTACTTCAACCATCTGTTCGTTATCATCTGCAACTGCCACATTTAATTTTTCCATGAGGCCTGTCTCCTCTCTATATGATTAAAATAGTATTTAAATAAAAAACCAGAGCTTAAACCGCTCTTGTATTTAGAAATATTATAGTTGAACGATATGTAAGAAATCAAGCCGAAAGAGGGGGGTAAAAGCCATTTTCTATCGATAAAAAACTCTGTTTTTTAACTTGTATTTTCCTTTTTCCACAATCATTTACATATTTGGACGGCAAACGAAATAAATCAATGAAAAAAGACAAATTGTTTTAATACAGTATCAAAAAGAACAGAATTTCCTGTAAGCAGAAAATGGAAATTCCGTTCTTTCTGAACTTTCGAGATCTCACTGACCCAACATTGTTTCTGCAAAGATTCCATATCCGGTTGTAGAATCCTGAACAAAAACATGGGTAATGGCTCCTGCCAGTTTTCCATTCTGAAGTACCGGACTTCCCGACATACCCTGCACCACTCCTCCTGTTGTCTCCAACAGATTATCATCCGTTATCTGAATAACAAAACTTTTATTGGAATCTTCATGGTTCAGATCTATTCTTCTGATCTGTGCACTGTATTCATGAACTGTCCCGTCCACACAGCAGAGTATGGTTGCCGGACCGGTCTGTACTTCCTGCTTATAGGCAACAGGAATCTTCTTTAAATTCATCCATTCTCTTTTCGTATTATACAGATGACCATAAATTCCGTTTTTATCATTATCTATGATCGTTCCAAGAATATTTTTTTCATCATACCTTATCATACCTGAAAGTTCACCAGGATTTCCTTTGCTGCCTTTATTTACTGCCAGAATCTGTGCCTTGTATAAAGCTCCATCACGTATATTTAAAAGCTGCCCTGTATCAATATCACTGATACCATGTCCCAGAGCCCCGAAATTTCCATTTTCATCCACATAAGTGAGTGTACCTATTCCCTGAGTGTCATCTCGCACCCAAATACCAAGTTTATATTCACCTTTAATATCTCTCACGGGATTAACAGAAACCGGAATGCTTTCTCCTGCCCTGTTTATTTCCAGTGTTACCTGGCCCCCGTCAAGATCTTTAAGTTCATCCATAAGTTCTTTTTTGGTTGATATTTTATTCTCATTAAAAGCAACAATATAATCCCCCGGTTTAACTATGTTTTTTGCAGGTTCTTCGATCTGTCCGCTGCCTGATCTGATTTCTCCGGTATCAATGATCATTACGCCCTGAGTTTCCATATATATTCCTATTACATTTCCACTGACATAAACTTCTTTATCATTTACCGGTATTACCCTGACATCTTTAAACGGAAGGAATCCCAGATATTTACAGGGAAGAATATATCCTCCGTCTCCGGAAACCGTGATTGCTTCCTTAAAGCTGATCAGTGGATGATCCAGTAGTTTCGAAACATCTGTGTTACTTTCTTTTGACACGTGGATCTCATCCGGAATTTTTCTGTCCAGATATCTGTATCCAAGAAGAGCCATAACTGCCAGATCAAGTGCCAGAAAACACAGGATAAACAGTCTGTATTTTTTTCTTCTGTTCACTCCTTTTCACCCTTTCGTATAGTAAATTAAAAAGAGAGGATATCCTGTTGGGATTATCCTCTCTTAGTATGTGGTCATTCACTTTATTTCAGTCTTGTATTTTTTTGTTTCAGTGCCAATTCTTTCATCTCTCTGGCATTCTCAAGCACAGCGGATGTAATCTGTGCACCGCCAAGAAGCCTTGCAAGTTCTCTTACGGATTCTTCTTCTGTAAGAGTATGTATTTCGGTAATGGTTTCCATACCTTTAATATGTTTTTCAATTTCAAAATGTCTGTCTGCCATTGCAGCAATCTGTGGCAGATGGGTAATACAAAGTACCTGGTGATTTCTTCCGATCCATGCCATTTTTTCGGAAACCTTCTGAGCCGTACGGCCGCTTATACCTGTGTCGATCTCATCAAAGATCAAAGTTTCAATCTGATCCTTATCCGCAAGAATAGCCTTCAATGCCAGCATAATCCTGGAAAGTTCTCCTCCGGAAACAATCTTTCCAAGAGGTTTCAGAGTTTCTCCCGGATTGACAGATATAAGATATTCTATTTCGTCAAAGCCATTTTCTGTATAATTTTTTCTTTCTCGGAAATCAATGGAAAAATTCACATCAAGAAAATTCAGATCCTTCAGTCCTTCAATTACTTTAATCTCCAGCTGTCTGCTATATTCTCTGCGGATTTCTGACAATGTATGCGATTCTTTTGAAAGAATTTCTTCCAGCTGGTTCAGACGTGATTTTACAGCCTGTAAATTTTCATCAAATTTTCGTATTTTTTCCAGTTTATCTTCCTGTGTTTTCTGATATTTGATAATATCCTCAATCGTACGTCCGTATTTTGCTTTCAGCCCATTGATCAGGTCCAGACGTTTCTCCGTTTCAAAAAACTCCTCATCGTCAAAAGTCAGATCATCAAGATAAGCCGAAAGTTCTCTGTTGAAATCATTTAAAAGACTATCGACAGACCCAAGGGTTTCTTCAAGAGTGCCTAACTGGGCATCGTACTGTACAACGTGAGAAATCTCCCGAAGTGCTTCCCCAACCGTTTCTCCTGCACCTTCCTTTGTGTCGTAACCTGTAAGATTGTGTACAGTCTGAAGGGAATCTGCAAGCTGTCTGGCATTACTCATTTTCTTATACCGGCGTTCCAGATCATCGTCCTCTCCTGGTATAAGACATGCCTTGGAAATCTCTCCAATTTCAAATTCCAGAAATGCAGCCTGCCGTTTTCTTTCTTCTTCATCCATATCCATTTCTTTCAGCTGTGCTTTACAGGCAGTGTATTCTTTATATGCCCTGCTCACTTTTTCTTTTACCGGAAGGATCTTATCTTTTCCATAGGCATCCAGGATTTCCAGCTGTTTGTCCTGATAAAGGAGAGACTGGTGTTCGTGCTGTCCATGAACATCAATAAGGCAGGAAGCCGCCGCTTTCATCTGGCTTACTGTACTTATTTCGCCATTAATTTTATTAATGGTCCTTCCCTCCATTATCTTTCTGGACAAAAGAACCTGTCCATCTTCAGGGTATATGTCAAGTGCTTTAAGAGCATCTGCTGCCTTGTCATTTTCCACCTGAAAAAGGAGCTCCACAAGTGCAAAAGGTGCATTTTCTCTGATCATATTTTTTGAGGTTTTTGCCCCCAGAATAAGCTGGATCGATCCAAGAAGAATGGATTTTCCGGCGCCTGTTTCTCCTGTAAGAATATTCAGTCCGGGACCAAATTCTACCTCAATTTCTTCTATCAGTGCAAGATTTTTTACATGAAGATGAGCTAACATGAATCTAAAATTCCTCCTAATCCGGCCTTATTTATTCAGCCGTACAAAACTTCTCAGTTTTTCTGCTGCTCCCAGTGCCATATCAGAGTTTTTGGCAGCACACATAATCGTATCATCCCCTGCGATACAGCCAAGGATTTCCGGCCACTTCAAGGCATCCAGCGCGGCTGCAACACCCATAGCCATACCTGATACAGTTTTAATCACTATAATATTCTGTCCCACATCAATGGAAAGCAGTGTATCTTCCAGTACTCTGGCATATTTTTCTCCCAGACTTTTTGATTCACTGTCAAGAATGGCATATCGGGATTTACCGTCTTTTCCCGCAACCTTGGTCAGTTTCAAAGCCCTGATATCCCTGGAGACTGTAGCCTGCGTAACTTTAAACCCGGCTTCATTAAGCCTTAAAGCCAGTTCCTCCTGCGTGTCAATATCATACTGATGAATCAGTTCAATAATCTTTTCATGTCTTGCAACCTTCACGTCATTTCCTCCTTAACTATCACGCATTTTGCGCCGAAGTACTTCAACGAAACTTAAATGATTAAGCTTGAGAATTTTTGTCTTTACATCTGCCTGGCGGATTCTGATACAATCTCCCGTTACCATGGGAATAGATGTATCACCGTCAAAAGAAGCAATTCCTTTCTCACAGTCACAGTGTCTGCCCTTGCCAATCTCTACCGTGATCACATCTTCTGCCGGGAAGATTATACTACGTGTATTAAGTGTATGTGGGGCAATGGGGGTAAGAATAGTCATTTCAGCGTTTGGAGATACAATAGGACCTCCTGCAGAAAGACTGTACCCCGTAGAACCGGTAGGTGTGGAAATAATAATTCCATCGGCATTATAAGAATTCAAATATACTTCATTTACATAATTTTTAAAACGTACGACCCTGAGATGGCCGTCACGCCCAATGACAATATCATTGAGAGCAATATCTGTTCCGAGAAGCTGCTGTCCCCTGTATACACGCCCCTCAAGCATCATTCGCTCTTCCACCTCATAGTCATCTGCAATAAGCTGATCCAGAGAACTGTATAAAGAGTACTGATCCACTTCTGCAAGAAAACCAAGATGTCCAAGATTGATGCCAAGAAGAGGAATCCCCTTATGTACCACATCCCTTGCAGCCTGAAGAAGTGTCCCATCACCGCCCAGCACAATTATACACTGGGTATCATCCGGAATCTGAGCCGGGTCTGTATAATGATAAAGTCCTTCATGTTTGCTGAAAGAATGCTGAATTGTACAAGATTTCCCATGAGCTTTAAGATACTGCTCAATTTTTTCTGTTATCTGTAAATCTGGATCTTTTTCACTGTTTGCAATAATATAAAACCTGTCCATTTCTAGTCTAATTCTCCATGTGCTTCTGAAACTACATCATCTACAGATACAGACAAGCTTTCTGAAACTGCTGTTCCTTCAGGATGCTTTCTGAGATGAAGAAGATATTCTATGTTACCTTCCGGTCCTTTAACCGGAGAAAAGGAAAGGTTGCATGGCTCAAGAGCGATACTCATAGAATAGGCTATTACCTTTTCAATTACTTCCCTGTGAACAGCCGGATCCCTGACAACGCCTTTTTTTCCTACTTTTTCTCTTCCTGCTTCAAACTGGGGTTTAATAAGGCATACTATTTCTCCGTCCTGCGTAAGAAGATTTCTTACAGGAAGAAGCACCTTCGTAAGAGAAATAAAGGAAACATCAATGGATGCAAAGCTGACCGGTTCGCCTATATCTTCCGGCAGGACATAACGGATATTTGTTTTTTCCATGCAGACAACCCTTAAGTCATTGCGAAGCTTCCAGTCAAGCTGTCCATACCCTACGTCAACAGAATAAACCTTAACTGCACCATTCTGTAACATGCAGTCCGTAAATCCACCTGTGGAAGCCCCAACATCCATGCACACCTTATCCGACAATGTGATGTCAAAATTCTTCATAGCCTTTTCAAGTTTCAGGCCGCCTCTGCTTACATAAGGAAGAGTATTTCCTTTTACTTCAATATGAACACTATCTAAAAACATGGTACCGGCCTTATCTTCTTTCTGGCCATCCACATACACATTTCCTGCCATAATATATGCTTTTGCCTTTTCTCTTGATGGGGCAAGGGAACGTTCCACCATCAGAATATCCAATCTTTTTTTCATTTTTTCTTCAAACCCTCAATATTCTCTATTGCCTGACATATCTCCCAGGGATCAAGACCGATTTTAGTCCGAAGACTTTCCACGCTGCCCTGAGGAACAAAGCGATCCCATACTGCAGCTGTAAGCACCCGGACTTCAGGATGACAGGCTTCCATATATGCAGAAACATGTTCTCCATATCCACCGTATTTTACATTTTCTTCCACAGTCACAAACAGATGATGATCTCCTGAAAGCTGATCCAGAAGTTTTACATCAATCGGCTTAACAAATCTGGCATTCACCAGCGTAGGTTCATATCCATCTTCTGAAAGTTTACGGCATATTTTCTCACAGGTGGGAAGCATACTTCCCACACCGATCACTGCAATATCCTTTCCACGAGTAATGACCTCACTTCTTCCAGGTTCAATTGGAGACCGGTATTCCTTAAGATTTAAATATGCCTTTCCTCTCGGATACCGGATAGCCACAGGTCCATTAAAGGATACTGCGAATTCAAGCATATCCTCCAGTTCCTGAGCATTCTTAGGTGCCATAACCGTCATATTGGGAATCATTGACAGATAAGAAAGGTCAAAACACCCCTGATGAGTTTCGCCGTCTGCACCCACAAGGCCGGCTCTGTCTATGGCAAAAATAACATGCAATTTCTGCATACATACATCCTGAATGATCTGATCTACAGATCTCTGCAGGAATGAAGAATAAACAGCCACTACAGGAATCATTCCTCCAAGGGCAAGGCCTGCTGCAAAGCTTACTGCATGTTCTTCGGCAATTCCTACATCAAAAAAACGTTTCGGGAATTTTACGGAAAAGTCAGATAGTCCTGTTCCGGAAGGCATAGCTGCAGTGATGGCAGTGAGATTTTTATTCTTCTCACCAAGTTCAAGCATTTTTTTTGAAAAAATATCTGTATAGCTTACTGATTTATTTTTCTCCAGAAGGCTTCCGCTCTGAATATCAAAAGGCCCTGTCCCATGGAATCTGTCAGGATGAGCGCTGGCCGGAGCGTATCCCTGCCCTTTCCTGGTAATAACATGGACAACTACCGCACCTTCCACACGTTTCGCTTCATTAAACAATTTCATCATCTGACGCATATTATGGCCATCAACGGGCCCCAGATATGTCAGTCCCATGTCCTCAAAAAGCATTCCTGGTATAAAAAGCTGCTTGATACTGCTTTTGGTTCTGCGCATAGTATCAACAACAGTAGTTCCCACTTTGGGAATCTTTTTCAGTGTTTTAGTCACACTCATCTTCATACCGGTATATGCTTCAGCTGTTCGAAGAGCACTTAAATATGTTGACATTCCCCCAACATTTCTGGATATGGACATATTATTGTCATTAATGATGATAATAAAGTTAGTTTTCAGTTCCGCAGCATTATTCAAAGCTTCATATGCCATTCCCCCGGTCAGTGCACCGTCACCGATCACAGAAACCACATGATGTTTCTGTCCAAGCAGATCTCTGGCATATACATATCCAAGCCCTGCGGAAATAGAATTGGAACTGTGTCCTGAATCATAGGAATCACAACTGCTTTCACTTCGTTTGGGAAATCCGCTTAATCCTCCCTCTTTCCGAAGATTCACAAATTCATCCTTACGTCCTGTCAGTATCTTATGGGTATATGCCTGATGTCCAACATCCCAGATCAGCTTATCCTCCGGAAAATTCAATACATTATGAAGAGCAAGCGTCAGCTCCACAACCCCCAGATTAGACGCAAGATGACCTCCCGTTTCACTGACAGAGCTTATAAGAAAATCTCTTATTTCTTCTGCCAGCTTCGGAAAGTCTTCCAGTGGAATTTTATGAATGTCATTAGGCTTTTTGATCTTATCCAGAATCATTTGT
>JAQYGS010000085.1 GCA_028722515.1 Clostridia bacterium
TGAAGTGGTGGAGCGTCCTTCCTCTATTGTGAAGGAGCTTGTGGAGAATTCCATAGACGCCGGAGCTACTGCCGTTACAGTGGAGATCACTGACGGAGGCAAAAAAATGATCCGTATCACAGATAACGGAGGAGGCATGGACAAAAGTCAGGTGCCTCTTGCTTTTTTGCGCCATGCCACAAGTAAGATCAGAAAGGTGGAGGATCTGCAGCATATTGTCTCTCTGGGGTTCAGGGGAGAGGCTCTTTCCAGCATTGCGGCTGTTGCCCAGGTGGAAATGATTACCAAGACTCCTGTGGCATTAAGCGGTGTCCGTTATGTGATAAACGGCGGTGTGGAGGAATCCCTGGAGGATATGGGGGCACCTGACGGAACTACTTTTCTGGTAAGAAATCTTTTTTATAATACACCTGCAAGAAGTAAATTTCTGAAATCTGATGCAACGGAAGGCAATTATATCAGTACCCTGATGGAACAGCTTGCTTTGTCCCACCCGGAAATTTCCTTTAAATATATACAGAATAAACAGGTGAAGCTTCACACATCGGGAAATTACAGTGTGAAGGATGTGATCTACAATATTTATGGAAAAGAGATCACCAGGTCTCTTATACAGGTATCTTATAAAAACGATTTTATGTCCATAGAAGGCTTTGCTGGAAAGCCTGAGATTTCAAGGGGAAACCGTTCTTTTGAAAATTACTGTATTAATGGACGTTATGTAAAAAATTCTATTATCTCCAGAGGAATTGAGGATGCTTATAAGGGCTTCCTCATGCAGCATAAGTTTCCCTTTGTAGTTCTTCATATCCAGATGGAGGGAAATGACCTGGATGTAAATGTTCACCCGAGTAAAATGGAAGTGCGCTTCGCCCGGGGAATGGAGGTCTATGATGCTGTTTACCAGACGGTCCATCAGGCCCTTGCCACCAGGGAAATGATTCCGGATGTACCATTTGGGAAGGAAGAAAAACAAGAGCATGAAAAGCCTGTTTCTCCTGTGGTCAGGCCTGAGGATATTCCGGAACCCTTCGAGAAAACAAGACGTGCTCCATTTACCAGAGAAGAAGAAAATCTTTTTACCGGAACTCTGAGCCAGAGGGAGGAGAAAGAGAGGAAAGATCAGAAAGAACAGGTGAAAGAGGAACATGAAGAATACAAAATGCTTCTTTCTCCTGCATCCAGAAGCCGTCACAAGCTTATCGGACAGCTTTTTGATACTTACTGGCTGGTCCAGTTTGA
This sequence comes from Clostridia bacterium, assembly GCA_028722515.1. Classification (GTDB taxonomy): domain Bacteria; phylum Bacillota; class Clostridia; order Lachnospirales; family Lachnospiraceae; genus Blautia_A. The sequence continues at coordinate 1,243 of JAQYGS010000085.1, forward strand.
AGATCGATTCTTTATCATTGACCAGCATGCAGCCCATGAGAAGATATATTATGAGCGGTTTGTTAAGGCTTTCCGTGAGCAGACCATACAGTCACAGTATTTAAGCCCTCCTCTTGTGGTGTCTCTGAATCTTCAGGAGGAACAGCTACTGAAAGCCAATGAGCAGTATTTCAGGGATTTCGGGTTTGAGATCGAACCTTTTGGGGGAAAAGAATATTGTATCAGTGCGGTTCCCATAAATCTCTACGGACTTACGGAAGAGGGAGTTTTTCTGGAAATGCTGGATCAGCTTTCTACAGATCAGGATAAGGATCCTATGGGCGTATTTGCATCAAGGCTTGCCACTATGGCGTGTAAGGCTGCGGTGAAGGGCAATCATCAGATGTCCGTTGAGGAGGCAGACAGTCTTATCGATGAGCTTCTCACACTTGACAACCCCTATCATTGTCCCCATGGAAGACCGGTGATTATTTCTATGACAAAGACTGAACTGGAAAAGAAATTCAAACGTATTGTTTAAGGAGTGTTTATGAAGAAACCCTTAATTGTTCTGACAGGGCCTACTGCAGCAGGCAAGACAAGCCTTTCCATTGCTCTTGCAAAGGCCGTAAACGGTGAGATTATTTCTGCAGATTCTATGCAGATATATAAATATATGGATATCGGGTCTGCCAAGATCATGCCGGATAAAATGCAGGGAATCAGACATTATCTTGTAGATCAGCTTATGCCGGATGAGGAATTTAACATTGTCCGTTTTCAGCAGATGGCAAAAGAAGCTATGAGTGAGATCTATGCTAGAAACAGAATTCCTGTTCTTGTGGGAGGAACCGGCTTCTATATTCAGGCTGTGACAAGAGATATTGATTTCACACATGCCAAACAGGAGGATGGATTCCGTAAGG
>JAQYGS010000086.1 GCA_028722515.1 Clostridia bacterium
TCCGTGCAAAGAAAGACTTCCGGAAGAGAGTGGAACATATATCGTAACAGCTGAATCTGGAGATATTAAGCACGTGACTTTTGTTAAATGGATGCCGAGATTACATCAATGGAATTTGATCGGATCCAGAGCATACTGGAAGGTAATTGCCTGGATGCCACTTCCGGAACCATATGGGGAGGAGGCGTAAGATGAATAATGACCACACCTGCAGAACGTGTGTTGACAACGACTATGGCTTTTGCGATAAGAAAGGAATACTGGTAGAGGATGATGACGGATGCGAGAAATGGGAAGAAAGATGGAATCAGGAAATGGAAGGACGTAAGCAAAGAAGAGATTCTGAAGCTTAAAAAGGAGCAGTGCTCAAAGTGTGTTTATTTTTCAAGAGCATATAAAGAGCTGTACGAAAGCTGTACGTGCGATTACATACTTATAACGGGGCACAGACGCGGATACAGTCCTCTGGAATGTAAGGAGAAAGGAATATTCAAACCAAAGAAAGGACAGAAAAAGAAGAAGGGAGTGAGGCCGATTGTATAAAGGCATATATAAAAACGGAGAGGGGTTCAGCGATCGCACAGCAGGGGATGCAATTAAAGAAGCTGACAGACCGCCAGAAGCAGTCTCGTGGCTGATTAAAACATTCCATGAGATCGCGGCTCTGCTTGGCTATGAAATCGTTGGAAGGATTACAATCCGAGACAGGAAGACGAAACGAATTTGGAGGTGATGCCAGTGGAAGTAGACAGCCGTGAAATCAGAGAGAGAAATGAACAGGTAAAACAATGGCTGTGGAGATACAGGGAAGCCAAAAAGGATGTGCGCAGGTACGAAAACGAATTGCGTGAACTGATTGAAACACAGGAAAGCACAGGAGCCATTGAATACTCGGATATGCCGAAGGGGAGCGGAAACCAGTTTGATTTGTCAGATTACATGGTAAAGCGAGAAGAAGCTTGGAAGCGGATAATGAAAGCAAGGTATAAGCAAATCGTGGTATTCCAGGAAATAAAAAATGCTATTGAACAGTTACGAAACGCTGACGAAAGAGAAGTTATATCATGCAGATACATACAGCTTAATGGGTACAAGGAAAAGAGCTGGGAAGAAATATGCATGATAACTGGGCATGAATGGAGGCAGACACATTATATTCATAGCAGAGCATTGGGTAATATCGCAAATTATTTAACCATATTAAATCGAAAAGAGGAGGAATGATACTCGTGGAAATATGGAGAGATGTTTCTGGAACTGATAATTACCAAGTAAGCAATTTAGGAAGAGTACGCAGAAAAAACACAGGTATAATCTGTAAATGCGGGACAGATAAAATTTCCGGGTATGCAAAATGCGGGATGTATGAAAATGGAGTTACAATTACAAAATGTGTTCACAGAATGGTTGCAGAAGCGTTTTTGGAAAGAAAGGAAGAAGAGACACAAGTTCATCATATTAACGAAGACAAGAGCGATAACAGAGCAGAAAATTTGATGTGGGTGACTCCAAAAGAACACGGTAAATTACGTTCCGATGAATCGAAAAGAAAATTTGCTGAGACATATAGGAAAAATCTCGAAAAAAGAAAAAATATGCATATGATTGCACACTAACATTTGTTATAATGTAAACTGTAATAAGCGGGTAAAGAGATAGAGGTATTTCTTCACTCGCTTATTCGTATTTCCATTCATAGTCTCCACTCCGCCTAGCGCAAGGCTGTTAAGGGCCGTCATAAGGTCCGGGCGGATTAAAGGCATTCTACCTGGAGGGATGCCTTGCAACTAAAAACCATAGTAGTATTTCCCCTTTAAAGTGTGTCAATAAAAATGCCAGGTGTTGGACTTTTAGCTCAGTTGGTAGAGTATTACGGCCCTGGGTTCGATTCCCAGAGAGTCCAATGATATATCAAATTAATGATAGGAGATGTCCTGCATATGCTTAAATCATGCAAGTACTGTGGGAAAATTCACGACAGTAAATTCGACTGCGGAAAAAAACCGATTCGCAAAAAAATAAGACATACAAAATCCAGCAGATTCCGAAGCTCACAGGACTGGAAAGATAAAGCTATTGAGATTAAGGAGCGCGACCATTACCTGTGTCAGATATGTCTGAGAGGATTGTACGGAGCAACACGAAGAATCAACTGCAATAATCTGTCTGTGCATCATGCAAAGAAGATAGAGACTGACTGGGACAAGAGATTGGACAATAATAATCTCATAACGGTGTGCGATATGCACCATAGGATGTGCGAGGACGGAACGATACCTTACGGAATAGTAAGGGATATTATAGAGGAACAAGAGGGGATGAATAAGTCCGAATAGGCACCCCCCCCAGGGCAATATGATTGAATTTTCTGAAAATTCCACGACCACGTATGCCCTATCATTTATAATTTATTCCCACATCAACTTTTGAAAGGAGGGAACTTATGCCAACACCACCTAAACCTGTGAAAGTTCTGGAGATGGAAAAGCGTTCTCACAGAACAAAGAAAGAATTAGCACAAAGAAGAAACGCAGAAGCATCTCTCCTGACAGGTGTTTCGCTTAAAGAGAAAAAAGAGACCAAAGAAAATCCGATTGCACATAAAGAATTCAAAAGGATCAGAACTCTTCTCAAAACAATTGAGAAAGATGACGATCTATACGGCGAGACAATTAACAGATATTGCGTAATAGTCGCAGAATGCGAAGAGTTTAAGGAAAAGAGGGAACGCATATACGGACAGCTGTGTGAATTCCAGAAAAACATGTATGATCTGGTCGAAAATGGAGAAATGAGCTGGTCTGAAGCGTACAAAATTGAGGGTGATATGCAGAAGAACCTTGTATCTCTGGACAGGCAGATACAGTCAAAAAGAAAAATGCTCCTTGATATGGAGAAGGAGAATATTATGACCATAGCATCTTCACTTAGGTCGATTCCGAAAAAATCAGAAAAGAAAAAGAGCCCTCTTATGGAGGCACTAAGTGGTTAGTGACAGTAAAGCATATAAGTATGCAAAATGGTGCGTACAAGAAACAGAAGGGATGGTTCCAAAATATGTAAAGATTCAGGCTCAGAAGTGGATTGACATTGCTGACGGAAATAGCAGTGAGGCTTATGTTGATGAGAAAGCATACGAAAAAGTATGCAAGCTGCTAAAAATAATGGTGCATCCGGATTTAAGATGCAGTATATATGACAGCCTTGAGGATTATGCATGGTTTTTTATTATTGCGTCACTCTGCACAATGTGCAGAAAAGGCACGGAATACTATTCAGACAGTGGAGTAGATTTTGAAAAAAATAAAATAAGATATTACGAAACAGCTCTTTTGGAAATCGCGAGGAAGAACTTCAAGACTTTCAATTCAGCTGTTATTTTTATTATTTTGATGCTAACGGATCCTGATTTCTCCAGATTCTTTTCCGTGGCTCCTGACCTGGCATTGTCCAGTGAGCTGAAAAATGCAATACGGAAGATAATCAAAGTCAGCCCTGCATTGTATGACGATGAAGAGCCAGCATTTAAAATCCTAAGGAGTCAGATCAGATGTCTGCTGAATGATAATGAATACACGCCTCTTGCATACAGCAGAGACGGAATGGATGGAAAGCTGGCGAATGCATTTCTGGCAGATGAGGCAGGTGCTATGGATGATTATCCTGTTGAGGCCATGCGCTCATCACAGATTACCCTTCACAGCAAGCTTGGAATCATCATTTCCACTCAGTATCCAAACGACAATAATGTTATGCTGACCGAAATTGATATGGCAAAAAAAATTCTTGATGGGCTTATTGATGATGGAAGATACTTTGCCTTGCTGTATGAACCGGATGACGAACTCAAGGCAGGAGAAGAATGGAAGACAAATGATAAGGTTATATATCAATCAAACCCAGTAGCTGTATCCCATAAATCTATCTTTGAGGGAATTAAGAAGAAACGCTCGATTGCTGTTCTGTATGAGAATAAGCGGGAGAATTATCTTTGTAAGCATAACAACATCCTGTACAAGGGGCTTGGAACAGAAGGATATATTGATATCCAGAAAGTTAAGCTGTGCTGTGATGACATTCCGGATGACTTTTGGAATGGGAAGTCAGTGTGGTGCGGACTCGACCTTTCAATGACAGACGATAACACATCATTCGCAATGGTCACAGAACTTGACGGAATTGTATATGCAAAAGTATGGGGATTTATTCCAGAAGGAAAAATCAACGAGAAAACACAGAAAGAAAAAGTTGACTATAGAATGATGATCAGAAATGGAGAGTGCTTCTCGTGTGGAGATGAGGTGATTGACTATGGATTTGTGGAAAAATTTATCATTAGTTTATCAGAAAAATACGGAGTAGAAATCATGCAGGTTGGATACGACAGGTACAATGCTATTTCTACTGTGCAGAAATTGGAAGAACACGAGATAGAATGCGTTGAGATTAAACAGCACAGTTCTGTTCTGCACATGCCAACCAAACTTCTGAAAGAATTAATCCTTAACAAGGAATTCAGGTATGCAAGAAACCGAATGCTTGAGATTAACTTCCAGAACGCAAGATGTACTGAAGACACCAATAAGAATTTATATGTGAATAAAAAACGTTCCAACGGGAAGGTGGATATGGTTGTATCACTGATCAATGCCATGTATCTGCTGCAGCAGGAACAGCTGTATGGAAGCGGCGGATTTGTCGTACAGTTTTGATGAAAGGAGAAAGCAATGAACATTTGGCCATTCGGCAAGCATAAAGAAGAGGTAAGAGCTGATACTGACAGCAAGGTAAATCCGGAAGATATGGTGGAATCTGATGTGCTCCTGAGCGCATTGCTCGGAAAGACAACCGTTACAAAAGAAAAAGCTCTGGAAATTCCAACTGTGCAGGCTTGCATTAATCTGATAGCCGGCACGATCTCTTCACTGCCTATTAATTTATACAAAAAAGGAAAAGATGGGAAAGTTGAAGAAGTCAGAGATGAAAGGACGTTTATTCTCAATAATGACACCGGAGATACACTAACTGCTTCTCAGTTCTGGAGAGCCATGATCGAGGATTACTATCTCGGAAAAGGCGGATATGCTTATATTAACAAAATTGGATCAAAAATAGAGAGCGTACATTATGTTGACGAGACTCAGATCTCCATCATGAAAAATACGGATCCAATATTCAAGGATTACGATATTCTTGTGCAGGGAAAATCATACAGACCGCATGAATTTTTTAAAATTCTGAGAAAAACAAAAGATGGAATGACATCCAGAAGCATTGCGAACGACAACCCTTTGATAATCGGAGTGTCTTACAGTGAACTTGTTTATGAAGAAAACCTTGTGAGAAAAGGCGGAAATAAAAAAGGATTTCTGAAATCGAAAAATCATATCGGGACAGAAGCACTGAATAAGCTCAGAGAAGGATTCAGAAGACTGTATAGTAATGACGAGAACGTTGTTGTATTGAATAACGGTATTGAATTTCAGGAATCGTCCAATACTTCCGTGGAAATGCAGCTGAATGAAAATAAAAAGTCCAACACTACAGAGATATGCAAGCTTTTTGGAGTTCCTGACAGTATGGTAGGTGGAAACCCGACCGATAAAGACGTAGACAATTTTATACGGACGTGCGCCATTGTTATGAGCGACATTGAGTGCAGCCTTGACAGAGACCTTCTCCTGGAATCAGAGAAAGGCCTTTTTTATTGGGCATTTGATACTAAGGAGCTCACCAGAGGAAATATAAAAGAACGCTATGAAGCATACAAGATAGGGCTTGAGAAGAACTTCTTACAGATCGACGAGGTCCGGGAGAAAGAAGATCTGGAGCCAATTGGATTTGAATGGATCACACTTGGACTTGACCAGGTGCTGTTTAATCCAAAAACTGGACAGATTTACACTCCAAACACCAACGCCTTACAGGATATGAGTGCCATTCAGTCAGGAATTACAGCATCGATTAACAATGAAAATCCAGATACTACTTTGAAAGAAGGTGAGAAAAAATGAAAGCAGAATTAAGAGCTGATGGACTACATATTTCCGGATACGTGAATGTTCCGGGAAGAGAATCAAGACCAGTATTGACGCCACACGGAAAAGTGATCGAAGTCATTGAGCAGAGAGCATTTGCAAGGGCCATTGAGCGTGCCGGAGATATAAGAATGCTACTTGACCATGACAGAGATCATGTCCTTGCAGATACGTCCGACGGAACACTGTATGTAAAGGAAGATGAAGTCGGACTGAGGGCTGAATCCGTAGTGACAGATGAATCTGTCATTGCCGGAGCAAAGGAAGGGAGGCTCAAAGGATGGTCTTTTAACATGAAAAATGTGAAGGATTCCATCGAAGAAAGAGCGGAAGGGCTTCCGATCAGGCATGTGAAGGACTTTGATATGGATGAGATCACACTTGTTATGAACAAAGTACCTATATATTCATCCACATCCATTGAAGTAAGAGCCGGAGAAGAAGAGCAGGTGGAGACAAGAGCTATTTGTGTTGAAATGTCATATGCAGAAAGCCTTCCCAAAAATGACCCGGAACCGGATAAACCAGAATATGACAATTCTAAATTTAAAGAAAGAATTGAAAAGTTAAAACGTTAAATTACTTACCGACTAGAAATTTAGGAATCTAGTCGGTAACCCGAAAGAATTACAGGAGGAAAGAAATGAATAAATTTAAGAAATTAGCAGAACAGAGAGCAGCTTATGAACAGGAAATGCAGGAGATCCTTGACAAGGCAGAGTCTGAGGAAAGAGCGATTACAGAAGAAGAGTCCACGAAGTTTGATGAGCTGGAAGGAAAGATCAAGGATATTGACCGCACCATTAAGGCGGAAGAAAGAGCGAGGGACCTTAAGCTTAATGTTTTAGATGATAAGAAAAAAGAGGAACTTCGTGCAGAAGAAAAAGAAACACAGGAGGAGAGAGCTTTTGAGAATTACATCAGAGGCGTCATTTCTGAAGAAAGAGCTTCCAATCTTGCAGCAAGTGATAATGGAGCTGTGATTCCGTCATCAATTGCAAATAAAATTATCAAAAAAGTAGTGGAGATCTGCCCGATCTATCAGATGGCAACCAGGTATAATGTGAACGGGATACTGTCCATTCCTTACTATGATGAGTCTACCACGGCAATTACTATGGCTTATGCGACCGAATTTACAGAGCTTGAGTCAAATTCAGGCAAGTTCAAGAGCATTGAGCTGAAGGGATTCCTTGCAGGAGCACTTAGCAAGATCTCCAAGTCTCTGGTCAATAACAGCCAGTTTGACATTGTAAACTTTGTAATTAATCAGATGTCCGAAAATATTGCAAAATGGATTGAGAATGAACTGCTTAACGGAACATCACAGAAAATCGAGGGCATTTCCCAGTGCAAGCAGGTTGTTACAGCTGCATCATCAACTTCAATTACTGCAGATGAGATCATTGATCTGCAGGAAACTGTTCCGGACGTATTCCAGCCTGGATGCATTTGGATTATGAACAAGGCGACAAGAACTGCCATCAGAAAGTTAAAAGATTCTGACGGGGATTACATCCTGCAGAAAGATATGAGTGCCAAATGGGGATACAGACTGTTTGGAGCTGATGTGTATTGCTCAGATAATATGCCTAAAATGGAAGCTGGAAAAACAGCAATCGTGTACGGAGATATGTCAGGACTGGCAGTGAAGGTGTCCGAAGACATGAATATCGAAGTTCTTCGCGAAAGATTCGCAACAGAACATGCAATTGGTGTCGTTGGATGGATGGAACTGGATTCCAAGATTGAGAACGAGCAGAAGATTGCAGTGCTTAAAATGAAATCTGCAGGTTAATAAAGGAGATCGTAATGAAGATTGAAGCATTAGTAAGCT
>JAQYGS010000087.1 GCA_028722515.1 Clostridia bacterium
GGAATTATATCTGGAATATCATCGTGGTACATATACCACTATGGCAAAAAATAAACGATATAACCGTAAATCAGAGTTTGCCTATGAAAATCTGGAATTCTATTCTGTGCTGGCAGGATTCCTTGCGGGAGTTTCCTATCCGGAGAAAGAACTTTATGAGGGGTGGGAGACAATCCTGAGGAACCAGTTTCATGATATTATTCCCGGTTCTTCTATTAAGGAAGTATATGAGGAATCATGGAAAGAATATGAGAAGATCCTTGGTACAGCTGCACTTTTGATAGAAAAGATGACTCAGGCAACAGCAGATGCTCTTCCAGGAGACGCAGGAGATATTGTTATTTTTAATCCAAACAGCGGATGTGCACCTTGCGTTGTCAGGATGGATAGATTTCCGGAAGCAATGACAGCCCTTGAGTCAGAAGGACACAGATATCCGGTTCAGAAAACACAGGATGGCTGTATTGTTGTAGTGGATAATGTGCCCGGGCATGGATGCAGAGTATTTAAACCTGTGTCAGGATCTGTAAATGTTATGAAAGACTTTACAATAACCGAACAGGAAGTGGATACTTTATTCTTTCATTTTGAATTGAACAAAAAAGGACAGTTTGTCAGCATTTACGATAAAAAGGCAGGGCGTGAGCTGCTTCAGGAAGGAAAAGCCGGAAATGTCCTTATGACCTATGAGGACAGGCCTCACAATTATGATGCCTGGGATATTAATATTTATTATACGGAAAAATCCTGGGAAGTAGACGAAACTTCTGAGATTAAAGTAATAGAGAATGGACCTGTACGGGGATGCATCAGAGTGATCCATCCCTACGGAGAATCTCAGATTGTACAGTATCTGTATTTTTATCCTGATCAGTACAGATTTGATATTCGAAATGAAGTGGACTGGCAGGAAGATCATGTGCTGCTCAGAGGATATTTTCCTGTGGATATTCATACAAATGAAGCCACATATGAGATCCAGTATGGCAATGTAAAAAGAGCCACACATGATAATACTTCCTGGGATATGGCTAAATTTGAGGTATGTGCCCACAAATGGCTGGACGTCTCGGAAGATGATTATGGAATCAGTGTTTTAAACGACTGCAAATACGGATATAGTGTACGTGACAGTGTGATTGGCCTTACAATGCTCAAAAGCCCTGATGATCCTAATCCGAAGGCAGACAGAGGACATCATTCTTTCAGCTATTCTTTCTGCCCCCACAGTGGGGACTTCAGAAGTGCAGACACGGTTTCCAGGGCATATGCGTTTAACAATCCATGCCTGGCAGTAATGAAACAGAAGGAAGCCGTAAATTCTTCCGAATCTGTATTTTCTTTTGTTTCTGTAAATGTGCCTGGCGTTGTAATAGAGACAGTAAAGAAAGCAGAAGACAGTGACAGCCTGATCATTAGATGCTATGAGTGTTTTAACAGACGAAATCATGTAAAGATGGAAATAAATGGAGAATTTGACAGCTGCTCTGAGGTAAATATGCTGGAAAATGAGGTTATACAAGAGTTAAAATATGAAGACGGTACAGCAGAGTTTGACATAAAGCCTTTTGAGATCAAAACGTTGAAATTTGATATACGGAGTTAAAATTGAAGTGAGGATATATTACAGAATCAGGAAAGATAATATTGAAATCGTAAGGTGTTACGGGACCCAGCCGGAAGTGATCATTCCTTCAGAAATAGATGGAAAAAAGGTTACTTCTGTTGCTGCTTACGCTTTCTCCGGGCATTTGAGTGAAGAACCTGAAAATGTCTGTCTGTGGGAAAGCGAAGAGAATTCTATCTCTGGCAGTGAAGAACATCTGCTGGCAGACAGCGAAATAGAAAAAGTAGTTTTTCCCGAAAGTATCAAAGAAATCGGAAGATATATTTTTTATGGATGCAGCAGACTGAAAAGCCTGGAGTTTTCCGACAATCTGGTGCAGATCGGATGTGGAGCGTTTACCGGGTGCCATAATCTTGAGAAATTGGTAATTCATATGAAGAATGGCCATCAGACCTGTGCGAAAGAGATACTGGGAGAATTGTGGCAGAGGATGGATCTGGATCTTTTATATGAGAAAGAAGAGGATGATTTTCAGGAAGCACGGCTTGTTTTTCCTGAGCATTATGATGAAGCAGTTGAGAATACACCTGCCAGGATCCTTATGACTCAATATCACGGATCCGGAGGAAGTTACAGACAGTGTTTTTATAACAGGATTTTGAATTACAGAGAGTATGACAGGCTCTTTTCTATGGCAAAAGTGATGGATAATATGGAAGTTCTGGTGGATATGTGTTTTGACAGACTGGAGTTTCCCTATGAGCTGTCCCAGGATGCGGGGAAAGAGTATGCTGATTATGTGAGGGAAAATCTTTCAGAAATTGCTGCGTATCTTGTGAAAATCAAAGATCTGTACAGGCTGCAGCTACTGTCAGATAGAAAACTGTGGAATGAGAAGGGCCTGGAGGCTGCCCTGGATGCTGCTGCATATCAGAAGGATACAGAGATTGCAGCATATCTTATGAACGAAAGGGAAAAATTTACAGAAAAAAATCCGGTTCATAAGAAGAAACGTTTTGCATTGTAATGTGGGAGAAAGAGAATGGAATTGGAAGTTGATACAAAGGAGCAGCAGGAACGTCTTCAGATGATCGGAACTTCTATCTTATGTGCAGCAAGGGATGAACTTTATCTGGGAATGCGTTTTCTGGATGTCGCTCTGAGCAGTTTTCTCTATCAGATGGATGGTGCCATACAAGGGCTGGGTACAGACGGCAGAATTATGTATTACCAGCCCCGTGTTCTCGGTGGCCTGTATAAAGAAAACCGCATCCTTGTAAACAGAGCTTATCTCCATATGGTTTTTCACTGTATTTTCCGGCACTTTGCAAGGACAGACAAAGACAGGCGGTATTGGAACCTTAGCTGTGATATTGCAGTTGAGCATGTGATCGACGGCATGAATTACAGGAGCATCCGTTTTTCCAGAAGTCTTTTGAGAAGGGAAACCTATCGCCTATTGGAAAAAGAGGGCAAGACTTTGAATGCCCAGTGGGTATACAGAATACTGTCAGGCTGGAAGCTTGAGGAAAAGGATCTTCTGAAGCTTGAGCAGGAATTCCTGACGGATGACCATAGATACTGGGAAAATAACCAGCCAGATAAGAAACCGGACCTGATGCTCAGCCGCAAATGGGGAGAAATCGGTGACAGCATTGAAACAGACCTGGAGACATTTTCCAGGGAAGCAGGGGAAAGGGATGGAGACTTTCTGAGGCAGGTTCAGGCAGAAAACAGGAGTAAATACGACTACAGGGAGTTTCTGAGGAAGTTCTCTGTCTTTCATGAGGAGCTTTCCATAGATGATGACTGTTTTGACTATAATTTCTACACCTATGGACTTAGGCTTTATGGAAATATGCCCCTTATTGAACCTCTGGAAACAAAAGAAGTGAAAAAAACAGAAGAGTTTGTCATTGTGATCGATACCTCCCTGTCATGCTCTGGCGATCTTGTTAAGAGATTTCTTCAGGAAACCTATGGAATTTTAAGTGAAAATGAGAGCTTTTTCCGTAAAATAAATGTGCATATCATTCAGTGTGATGAGAAGGTTCATTCAGACAGAAAAATAACATCCAGAAAGGAAATGGAAGATTACATGGAAAATCTGGACCTTTACGGAGAGGGCGGAACGGACTTTCGACCGGCTTTTAAGTGGGTGGATCAACTGATAGAGCAGCATGAATTTACTAATCTGAAGGGACTTGTTTATTTCACAGATGGACTTGGAGTTTATCCGGAAAAAATGCCTCCTTACAGAACGGCTTTTGTATTTCTGAAGGATGCTTACCAGGATGTGGATGTGCCCTCCTGGGCAATGAAACTGATCATAGAGGAAGAGGATTTGGAGAACAAAGATGAATATTAAAAGAGCAAAGAAGGAAATCAAAGATGCCATTGAGGCATATCTGGCCAAAGATGAGTATGGGGAATATGAAATTCCCGTTATCCGCCAAAGACCTGTTTTACTCATGGGTCCTCCTGGAATTGGCAAAACCCAGATTATGGAGCAGATCGCCAGAGAGTGTAAGATAGCCCTGGTCTCTTATACCATTACTCATCACACAAGGCAGAGTGCTGTGGGGCTTCCTTTTATTAAAGAAAAAACGTATGGGGGAGAGACTTTTTCGGTTACAGAATATACCATGAGCGAAATTATCGCGTCCATATATGAAAAAATGGAAAAGACCGGTCTTAAAGAGGGCATTCTCTTTATTGATGAGATTAATTGCGTGTCAGAAACTCTGGCTCCTATGATGCTCCAGTTTCTTCAGGGAAAAACCTTCGGAAATCAGAAGGTGCCAAAAGGCTGGGTGATCGTAACTGCCGGAAATCCGCCTGAGTACAATAAATCGGTCCGTGAATTTGACATGGTAACTCTGGACAGAATCAAGAGAATTAATGTGGAGGCAGATTTTGAAGTCTGGAAAGAATATGCTTATGAGCAGGGAATCCACCCTGCAGTAATTTCTTATCTGGAGCTGAGAAGAAAGAATTTTTACAGGATTGAAAATACAGTAGACGGCAGGATCTTTGCTACAGCGCGAGGCTGGGAAGACCTTTCCAGGCTGATTCAGGTGTACGAAAAACTGGGCAAAGACGTGGACAGAGAAGTGGTGTACCAGTATATCCAGCACCCTGTGATAGCGAAAGATTTCGCAGCATATCTGGCTTTATACAATAAGTATAAAACAGATTATGCAGTGGAAGATCTTCTTCAGGGAAAATGGGACACAATCACTCTGGGCAGGATCAGAAATGCTTCTCTTGATGAGCACCTGAGCATCGTAGGACTTCTGAATGGAAAACTGAGTCAGTTATTTACAGAGTGTTTTATGATGGATGCTTATGTGACAAAGTTATATCAGTATATGTTATATTACAGGGATCATATGTCAGCAGTTACACTCAGGAACATATGGGAAAAATCACAGGCTGATTTTCAGGCAGAGAAAAAAGCTGAACTGATTACAAAAAAAGAAGAGAAAATCTTTTTGAAAGTAACAGAATTTCTGGAAAAAGCCTGTATGACAAATGATGGATCTGGCCTTACAGAGCAGGCGGTTTATGACAAGACAAAAGAGATGTTTGAAAAAGAAACGGAAACCTTGGAAGAAATGACAGAGCATACTTCTCTTATTTTGCAGAATGTGTTTGATTTCATGGAAGCAGCTTTCGGGGATGGTCAGGAAATGGTTGCCTTTATTACGGAGCTGAATGCAAATTATTACAGTATCTGGTTTATTAAGGAAAACGGTTCTGACCAGTATTACCGTCATAATAAAGGGCTGCTCTTTGATGACAGGCAGAAGCTCATTCTGGGCCAGATGGAGGAACTGGAAAATGATATGAACCGGGGAATAAGGGAAAAATAAAAGTACTGGATTTTTACCCGGATTATGATATGCTGAGAGATATAAAATAGTTTAAAGGAGGATTTTTATTATGGAACTGGAAGCATTAAGAAAAGATATGGTAGCAGCAATGAAGGCAAAGGATAAAGTGAAAAAAGACGCTGTATCCTCTCTTATTGCAGCTGTAAAAAAAGCAGCCATTGATGAGGGCTGCCGGGATGATATTAAAGAAGAACTGGTGAACAGAGTAATATTAAAAGAGTTAAAGACAGTGAAAGAACAGATCGATACCTGCCCGGACAGCCGTCAGGATCTGAAAGCTGAATATCAGGCAAGATATGATATTATCGCAGGATATGCTCCACAGCAGATGGATGCACAGGAGGTAAAAGCCTTTCTGGAAGAGAAATTTGCTGATGTTCTTGCAACAAAGAATAAAGGCCAGATCATGAAGACTGTTATGCCTGTTCTTAAAGGCAAGGCAGATGGAAAAGTGATCAACCAGGTTGTGGCAGAGCTTTGCCAGTAAAAATATGGAATTTCAGCATGAACTGATCATTCCCAACGAAGGACTTCCTTTCAAAATTTTTCTTTTTGAGGGTGGGAATGGTAATTACGAGAGAGAGAAACACTGGCATACCTCTGTGGAAATTTTTGCAGTGCTGGAGGGCCAGCTTGATTTTTTTGTAAATAAAGAGGAGTATCCTCTTAAAGCAGGGGAACAGATCATTATTAATCCCAATGAGATTCATTCTATTCATGCATTGAATAAAAATCAGACGGTGGTTCTGCAGATCCCTCTGAAACAGTTTGAAAATTATTTTACCGCAGAAAGGTTTATCCGGTTTAAAAGACAGGGAGTACTTTCCGATGAGAAGCTTCTGTCTCTCATAAAAAAAATGTATCAGGTATATACGGATAAGAATACGGGATACGAATTCAGAACCATGTCTCTTTTTTATGAGATTATGTATATTCTTGTAAAAAATTACAGAGTGACAGAAGTGCAGGAAAAGGAATTGAGACACAGCCGCCGTCTGGATGCATTGTCAAAAATTACCACTTACATGCGTGAACATTACAGGGAAGATCTGAAGCTTTCACAGCTTGCTTCCCTGTTTGGATATTCTGATGCTTATCTGTCCCGGATGTTTCAGAAATATGCAAAAGTTAATTTTAAGACATATCTTCAGGATATTCGTATGGCATATGCCTACAGAGATCTCATGAATACAGACCATACCATAAGTCAGATCGCACTTGACAATGGCTTTTGCAGCAGCAGAGGATTCTCCGGAGAATTCCAGAAACGTTATGGAGTCCTTCCAAGTGAAATGAGAAAAAGGCAAAGTCAAAAAGGTCAAAAAACAGCTATAGATTAGACAAGAAAACTGGCGAATTGGGCCTTTTGTATCTGGTATACTCAAACTACAGTAAAAAAAGATCATATAAAGATCAGAAGGAGGCTTATGAGGTGAAAATTCAGAATGTAACAGATGCTTCTTTCCATAAATATGGAAAGGTGCTGGAAGGATTTGATTTTTCCGGCTTTATGAAAGAGATGAAACACACACCTGTACCGGATGATGTTGTTTATGTTCCATCTGTGGAGGAACTGGAATCTCTGGAAGTTGGAAAGGAAATGCAGAACAGAGGATTTGGGGGAATTCCTGTTCAGATCGGATACTGCAACGGACATAACAAGAAATTAAATGCACTTGAGTATCATCGTTGCTCAGAGATCAATGTAGCAGTGACAGATATGGTACTTCTGCTGGGAAGCCTGCAGGATGTTGAGAAAGATTTTACATACGATACATCCAAAATTGAGGCATTTTTTGTTCCTGCAGGAACAGGAATTGAAGTTTACGGTACAACACTGCATTATGCACCATGCCATGTACAGGACGGTGGTTTCCAGTGTGTAGTTGTACTTCCCAAAGGAACAAACACTGATCTTACTGTTAAGAGTGGAGAGACCGGTGAGGACCGTCTGCTTCTTATGAAAAACAAATGGCTCATTGCCCACGAAGAAGCGGGAATTGACGGAGCATTTAACGGACTTAAGGGAGAAAACATAACTCTCGACTAAGAAATACCTGTTTAATTTTTTAAAAGAAAAGGAGAATTATCATGATTGACAATATGCCAAAAGTAAAAATCGGTATCG
>JAQYGS010000088.1 GCA_028722515.1 Clostridia bacterium
TGACAGTTCGTGGTGGTATGACATCTCACGCAGCCGTAGTTGCTCGTGGTATGGGTACATGCTGTGTATCTGGTTGCGGTGACATCGCAATGGACGAAGCTAATAAGAAATTTACACTTGCCGGAAAAGAATATCATGAAGGAGACTGCATCTCACTTGATGGTTCTACAGGTAATATCTATGATGGTATCATCCCAACAGTTGATGCAACAATCGCTGGTGAATTCGGAAGAATTATGGGATGGGCTGACAAATACAGAACAATGAAAGTTCGTACAAACGCTGATACACCACACGATGCTGTAAAAGCACGCGAACTTGGTGCAGAAGGTATCGGACTTTGCCGTACAGAGCATATGTTCTTTGAAGGAAACAGAATCGATGCATTCCGTGAAATGATCTGCTCTGAGACAGAAGAAGAAAGAGAAGCAGCACTTGCTAAGATTCTTCCAGAACAGCAGGGAGACTTCGAAAAACTGTATGAAGCACTGGAAGGTAACCCGGTTACTATCCGTTTCCTTGATCCACCGCTTCATGAGTTCGTTCCTACAGAAGAGGAAGACATTAAGAAACTTGCTGACGCTCAGGGTAAAACTGTTGAGCAGATCAAGACAATCATCGACAGCCTTCATGAGTTCAACCCAATGATGGGACACCGTGGATGCCGTCTTGCAGTAACATATCCAGAGATTGCTAAGATGCAGACAAGCGCTGTTATCCGTGCAGCAATCAATGTAAAGAAAGCTCACCCAGACTGGAACGTAAAACCAGAGATCATGATCCCACTTGTTGGAGACATCAAAGAGCTTAAATATGTTAAGAAATTCGTAGTAGAGACAGCAGACGCTGAGATTGCAGCAGCAAACAGCGATCTTGAGTACGAAGTTGGAACAATGATCGAGATTCCAAGAGCAGCTCTTACAGCTGATCAGATCGCTTCAGAAGCTGACTTCTTCTGCTTCGGTACAAACGACTTAACACAGATGACATACGGATTCTCTCGTGACGATGCTGGTAAGTTCTTAGAAGCTTACTATGATGCTAAGATCTTCGAGAACGATCCATTTGCTAAGCTTGACCAGACAGGTGTTGGTAAATTAATGGAAATGGCTATCGAATTAGGTAAGCCGGTTAATCCGAATCTTCACGTTGGTATCTGTGGAGAGCACGGTGGAGATCCATCTTCAGTTGAATTCTGCAACAAGATCGGTCTTGACTATGTATCTTGCTCACCATTCCGTGTACCAATCGCTCGTCTTGCAGCAGCACAGGCAGCAATTAACCAGAAATAGTACACTGTAGGTGACTAACATAGAACGTTAATTAGCTTATATAGAAAACCCCTTACATCAATTATGGTGTGAGGGGTTTTTACGTCGCCATGCGTTCAAGAGAAGTTGCCGGTGGCAGGTTCCGTAGATGCCAAAGTATGCAAGAGAAGTTGCCGGTGGCAAGTTCTCTGTGTGAAAAAATGTACAAAAGTTTTGGGTGTGGTAGTATAATGATAAAGACAAATCGGTATTGTTTTAATATGTCTTGGATGCGGAAGGCGAACAAAAGCTAATTTCTATTCTGGATAGTTAATAAAGAGAGGTGCATATGCTATGCCAGGTATACTCATGGTTGAAGATGATGAAAATTTAAATCGTGGAATTACATTCTCACTGAAAAAATCCGGATATGAGGTTTTTTCAGCAGAATCAATGAAAAAAGCGACAAGAATTGCAAGTGATAATAATGTGGATGTTACCATTTGTGATGTGAATCTTCCGGATGGGAATGGACTGGAATTTGTAAGGTGGATGAGATGCAATCATAATACATACATTATTTGTCTTACAGCACTAGATCAGGAGATGGATCAGGTCATGGGATATGAAGCAGGGGCAGATGATTATATTACAAAGCCGTTTAGTCTTTCGGTACTTCTTTTGAAAATAGAAGCACATTTCCGCCGCAGACAGGAGAAAACGGAAGCTGGAAAGATGATTTCGGGAGATATCGTATTTATCGCAGGAGAAATGAAAGTCCTGATAAAGAGTCGTGAAATCAGTCTGACAAAAACGGAGTTGAAAATGCTGACTTTTTTTCTTCAGAATCCGAAACAGATTCTTTCAAAAACACAAATATTGGAAAATGTGTTTGATCTGGAAGGGGATTTTGTGGATGAAAATACAATCGCTGTCAATATCAGAAGACTCCGTGAGAAAATCGAAGACAATCCGGCTGCACCGGTCTATATAAAGAATATCAGAGGTCTTGGGTATATATGGAATCAGGAGGTAAGGCAGTGACGAAGAGATATCGCAAGAAGAGTACAGTAGTGCTCTCCTTGGTATTACCTGTCATATTATTGTTTGCAATATTAAATTGCTTTACCACGTATGTGTTTTATGAAGATTATAAATATAAAATGAATCTTATGACAGAGATTGCTGCAAAGGAAGAATTTTCCGGGCTGGATGCTGTTTCGGAATTGCTTAAGGATAAGGATATTGAAACTAACGAACAGGGAAGGCGATTATTGGAGCAATATGGATACTGGGGGAATAAAGGGAATGCATTTTATTCGCAATTCCGGCATCAGGTTATGGTGACCGGTGCTGTAAGCACTGTGATATGCGTGCTTCTTTTGACTTTTTTACTTTATTGGAAGAAAAAAGAAGATGCGTGTCATCAGAAAATTTTAGACCAGTTGGAAGAAATTCTGATCAGATTCCGTGAAAATAAATTTGATGCTTTACTGAAAACGGAAAATCCAGCAGAACTGGAAAAATTGAATGACCAGCTTGAAGCAATCGGACATCATATTCAGTTGCTAAAGGAAGAAGCACGGGAAGAAAAAGAGAGCACGAAAGAAATGGTTTCTGATATCTCTCACCAGTTAAAGACACCGGTTGCAGCTTTGGATACATGTTTTAGTGTGCTGATGCAGAATGACTTAAGTGCCACAGAACAGGAAGAGTTTCGTATCCGTTGTCGGAGTGCGCTGGATGGACTGGAGACATTATTGCAGTCGCTTCTTGAAATATCCAAGTTGGAAACTGGACTGATTCAGATTAATAAGAAAAAACTTCCGCTTATGGATACTGTCATATCTGCTGTGAACCGCACTTATCCTAAAGCGGATGAGAAAGAAATTGAATTCGTTTTTGACTATGAAAAAGAGCTGGAAACATGCACGATTATGCAGGATAAAAGGTGGCTTGGTGAAGCTGTGATCAACGTTCTGGATAATGCGGTCAAGTACAGTCCGTGTGGTTCAAAAATATTTATCCGGTTACAAAAAAGAAACGATCTTGTAAGAATGGAAATTGAGGATCAGGGAATTGGTATTCCGCAGAATGAGTATCACAAAATTTTTCAACGATTTTACAGAGGAAGTTCCAAGGAGGTCATGGAAAAGAGTGGTACAGGAATCGGACTTTTTCTATCGAGAGAAATTATCGAAAAACACGGAGGTACAATCATGGTAACCTCCGGCAAAAAGAAAAAAGGAAGCACGTTTGTGATTCAATTACCATATGTTGGTTAAATTTTAAGTGGGCAGAAATCTTACAATTCTGTAAGACTTCTGCTCGTTTTTTGAAAGTGAAATGAAAGATTGCCCTGATACAATTTGGATGTAAGATGAAAAGGAGGCAACATATGAGTGTGATATTAGAAACCAAGCAGCTTTGTAAGTTTTATGGCGCAGGTGAGAATCAGGTCAAAGCGGTCAATCAGGTGGACATTCAGATTGAGCGGGGAGAATTTGTCGCAATTGTTGGAAAGTCAGGTTCCGGTAAAAGTACATTACTTCATATGCTTGGAGGGCTAGACACCCCGACAAAAGGCAGTGTTACTTTAGCCGGGAAAGATTTATACAGGATGAAGGAAGATGCCCTTGCTGTTTTCCGCAGAAGAAAAATCGGATTTGTTTTTCAGGCATTT